>CAZRFB010000111.1:0-4565 GCA_964599185.1 uncultured Rhodobacterales bacterium
CGCCGGGGCCGGAGGCGCGCGCGAAGGTCTCGGTCAGCTCCCAATCCGCCAGCGTGATCGCGTCATCCACGCGCAAGGGCATGGCGCGCCTCAGCAGCCGCCGCCGGGCAGGCGCACGAGACCCCAGCCGAACACCGGGTCTCGCCCCTTGGGGCCGAGATCCTTCGCATTGGCGATCAGCAGCTTGCGCGCCGCCTCCACGTCGCGGATGCGCGCCTGACCCATCGCCTGCGCCACGGCGGCGGCGACGAACGGCGCCGAGAACGAGGTGCCGGTCCAGTAGGCGGCGCCGTTGCGCGGCCCGGCGGCCCATATCTCGACGCCCGGCCCGGTGAATTCGACGAAATCGCCGCGATTGGCGCGGTCATAGGCGCGGCCGCGCTTGTCCACCGCCGAGACCGCGATCACCTGCGGCAGCGCCGCCGGATAGGCGGGCTTGGCGTTGGGGCCGTTGTTGCCGGCGGCGGCGACCAGGATCACGCCGCGCCTGGCGGCGGCGGCCACCGCCTCGGCCAGCAGCGCGTTCTGAGACCCCATCAGGCTGAGGTTGACCACGCGCGCGCCCTGCCGCACCACCCAGTCCAGCCCGCGCACCACGCCGACGGCGGAGGCGCTCACGTCCGCGCCCTCGCGGTGGAACACGTCCGCCGCGAAGATCTCGGCGCCCGGCGCCAGCGGCCCGGTCACGTCGCCCCGCCCCACCAGCAGGCTGGCGACCGCCGTGCCATGGTCAAAGCTGGCGCGGCGCCGGCCCTTGTCGTGAAAATCCGCCTGGGTGATCCGCGCGCCCGCCAGCGACGGGTGGCCGGCGTCAACGCCGGTGTCGATCATGCCGATCGGCGCGCGCACCGTGCAGGTGGCCGCGCCGCCCTGATAGCCGACCAGCGTGGCGCCATAGCAGCGCCCGCTGTCGCAGGCGCCCGCCAGCGGGCGATAGAGATGGTTGAGATCGACCACCGCGTTCGGCGCGATCTCCTGCGCCGCCTGCACCCCCTCCGGCAGGCCCATGCCGGGGGGCAGGCTCAGCCGCGCGATCATCCGCCCCTCCAGAAGCGCGATCGGCGTCTGAAACAGTACGCGAAAGCCGCGCGCGGTCAACTGGGTCGCCTCGGCGCGGGTGACGCCGAGCACGGCGACCTCCTCGCGATAGAAATCGCGCCCGCGATCCTCGGACGGCGAGACGCGGTTAGCTGTCAGATCGTCGAGGAAGCGCCCCAGCGCCGTGCCGCGCCTGCCGGATGTCCGCGCGTCGCCGCGATCCTCGCCATCCGCTTCGCCATCGCCTGCGGCCTCATCGTCGCCGCCGTCATCGCCGCCGCCGCCACCCCCGCCGCCGTCGCCGCCACCGTCCCCGCCATCGTCGCCGCCACCGTCGCCGCCATCGTCGCCGCCATCGTCCCCGCCGCCATCGCCGCCACCGTCGCCGCCATCGTCGCCGCCGCTATCGCCGCCATCGTCGCCGCCATCGTCGCCGCCATCGTCGCCGCCATCGTCGCCGCCATCGTCATCGGCGATGGCGGCGCCGATGAACGCCGGATAGCCGGAATCTGAGGGCCAGGAGGCCCCGGTCATCGCGATGACGAGCAGCGCGACGGCGGACTGACGAAAGACTGACGGCGACATGGTTTTCCTCCCTGACCACCGTATAACGCACGATGCGTCGCGTTGTTCGACAAATTGCGGCGATTGTGTGGAATACCCGCCATCGCCAGGCGTTTTAACCCCGAGAGCGGCGAAGGAGATCGGCGTGACCGACCACCTGAGACGAGACCTGATCGGCCTTATGCCGCGCCTGCGCCGGTTCGCCTATGCGATCAGCGGCTCGATGGACAAGGGGGACGACCTCGTGCAAACGGCCTGTGAAAAGGCGCTGTCCCGGCTGGACCAGTTCCAGGAAGGCACGCGCTTCGACAGCTGGATGTTCCGCATCATCCAGAACAGCTGGATCGACGAGACGCGCCGGACGCGCACGCGCGGCGTGCAGATCGACCCCGAGCTTGCGGCGCTGTCCGACCACGGCAAGGGCGCAAGGCTGGCGGAGGACCGCATGATGCTGGCCACGGTGCGCGCGGCGATGGCCGCGCTGCCCGAGGATCAGCGCGCCGCGCTCGCCCTCGTCGCCATCGAAGGCCTCTCCTACAAGGAGGCGGCTGACGTGCTCGACATTCCGGTCGGCACGGTGATGAGCCGCCTGTCACGCGCGCGCGCCCGCCTCGCCGAGTTGGTGCGCCCCGCCGCCAGAGGAGCGGCATGACCATGGAAAACATCAGCAAGGAAACGCTCTCCGCCTTTGTGGACGGCGAACTTTCGCCCGATGAGATGGACCGCGTCGCGGCGCATCTGGAGACGCACCCCGAGGATCACGCCTATGTTCAGGACCTGATCCTGTCCAACGCGCTGCTGGCGCGGGCGTTCGACGCGCCGATGGAGCAGCCCATTCCCGAGCGGTTGCGCGCGGTTGCTTCCGGCGAGCGCGCCAACGCTGATCACGCGCCTTCCGGTCAATCGAGCGTGATCGCCTTTCCGCGCCGCTTCGCGCGCTATGCGGCCCCTGCGGGCCTTGCGCTGGCGGCGTCGCTGGCGGCGGTGCTGTTTCTCGGCGGGCGCGACGCGGCGCCGACGCTCTCGATCGCCGAGGGGTTGCTGGTGGTGGACGGGCCGCTGCACGCCGCGCTTGAGACCCGCCCCTCCGGCGCGGCGGAGACGGCGGCCGACGGCGCGCGCTTCATCCCCAGCGCCACCTTCGCCGACGCGGCCGGGCGCCATTGCCGCGAGGTCGAGGCCGTCGCCCCCGGCGCCGCCAGCGCCCGCGTGGTCGAGGCGCTGATCGCCTGCCGCGAGGATGGCGGCGTCTGGCGCGTGGCGGCGGCGGTCGCCGAGCACCCGGCGCACAAGCAGGGCGAGGGCTTCGTCCCCGCCTCGGGCGGCGACGCCTCCGCCATCGCCGCCGCGCTCGACGCGCTGGGCGCAGGCATGGCGCTTGACCCCGACGCCGAAGCCGCCTTGATTGCGCGCGGGTGGAACTGACGGCGGAGGACGCCATGGCGACGATGCGGGGGCTGGTCGATGACAAACGCGCGGCGCTGCGGCTGGGCGGGCGCGATGCGCGCGACTGGCTTCAGGGCCTCGTCAGCAACGACATTCACCGCCTGTCCCGCGACAACGCCGTCTATGCCGCGCTGCTGACGCCGCAGGGAAAGTACCTGTTCGACTTCATTCTGGTCGAGGGCGCCGACGGCGCCATCCTGCTCGACGTCGCCGCCGACCGCGCCGCCGCGCTGACGCAGCGTCTGGCGATGTATCGCCTGCGCCGCGATGTGACGATTACCGACGTCTCCGGGCAAACGCAGGTCGCGCTGGTCTGGAGCGGGCAGACGGGCGGCGGACAGACGGGCGGCGCGCGACCTTCGGCGCCCGGCGCGCTGGTGGTCGCCGATCCGCGCGACGCCGGGCTGGGTTGGCGGGTCTATGCGCAGGACGCCGCCGAGGCGCTGGCGCTGGCGGGCGCCGAGACCGCGCTCCGCGACGCCTATGACGCGCTGCGCGTGGCGGTCGGCGCGCCCGAGAGCGGCGTCGAACTGATCCCTGACGACAGCTATATCCTCGAAGCGGGCTTCGAGCGGCTGAACGGCGTGGATTTCCGCAAGGGCTGCTATGTGGGCCAGGAGGTCACGGCGCGGATGCGCCACAAGACCGACCTGCGCAAGGGCCTTTTGCGGGTGCGCGTCGAGGGCGCGGCGCCGCCGCCCGGAACGCCGGTGACCACCGCCGACGGCAAGCCTGCGGGCGCGCTGTTCACGGTGATCGACGGCGCCGGGCTCGCGCATCTGCGCTTTGACCGCGCGGCGGGGCGCCTCAGCGCGGGCGGCGCGACCGTGACCGCGCCGGAGTTTGGCGCACCCGGCCCTTGACGCGGCGGCGCGCGGTTTCTATACGCCGGGTTCGAATTTGGCGCGCCTTCTGGGCGCATTCCGCCCGAAGAAACAGGTGAACTCATGTCCCGTCGTTGCGAACTCTCCGGCAAGGGCGTGCTGACCGGCAACAACGTCAGCCACTCCAACATCAAGTCGCGCCGCCGCTTCCTGCCCAACCTCAACGCGGTCACGCTTCAATCCGAGGCGCTGGGCCGCTCCTACAGCTTCCGCATCGCCGCCTCGACGCTGCGCACCGTCGATCATCGCGGCGGCCTCGACGCCTATCTGGTCAAGGCGCACGATGACGAGCTCAGCCCCAAGGCGCTGCTGGTCAAGAAAGAGCTGCTGAAGGCGCAGGCCGCCGCCTGACCGCGCTCTCGCCTGCGACACGCTGAAACGCGGCGCCCCCAGCGGGCGCCGTTGTGTTTTGCGCGGCGGGCTCTGGCCACGGCGGACGCGCAGTGAAATACCCGCACGTCCCACCCCGACCGGAGCGCCCGCGATGCCCGACCCCCGCGCCCTGCTGAAATCGGTGTTCGGCTTCGACGACTACCGCCCCGGTCAGGGCGAGGTGGTCGAGGCGGTGCTGGCGGGGCGCGACGTGCTGGCGATCATGCCCACCGGCGGCGGCAAGTCGCTGTGCTATCAGCT
>CAZRFB010000112.1:0-6916 GCA_964599185.1 uncultured Rhodobacterales bacterium
CACCCCCGCGATGGCGCTGCGGGCGGAGACGGTGGCGACGCTGGCGCAGGAGCTGTTCCTGCTCCAGACCATGGGCGACGACCGGGCGGTGGCGGCGGTCTGGGTGGCCGGGGCGCAGGTCAAGGGCGCGGCGCCGCCTGCTGCGCCGGAAGCGGCTCATGCGCGCCGCCGTGGATCTTCATCGCCAGATCGCGGGTGAAGGCGCTCTCCAGCGCGCGGGCGATCCGGTCATGGCGCGCGCAGAACCTGCGCAGCGCGCCCGCGTCCCACTCCGCCACCCGCGCGCCCGGCGTCGCCGTCACCGTGGCCGACGCCGCGCCGCCCAGCAGATAGCGCAGCTCGCCGATGAACAGCGGCCCCTGCGCGGTCAGCGTGCGGTCGGCGCGCGCGATCTCGACGGTTCCGTGGATCACATAGAACACCCGGTCCGCCGCCTCGCCCAGCCGCGTCAGCACCACCGGCGCGTCGGCGTCGGACACTCTGGCCAGCCGCAGCAGACGGCGGAAGTCGCCCGGCTCCATGGCGCTGAACGCGCCATACATGCGCAGCGCGTCGTCGCTCAGCGCGCGGCGGCTGCGGTTGCGCGCGATCAGCGCGATCATCACCAGATTGACGCAGACCATGGTCGCCGACCAGAACATCGCCGCCCACAGCGGCGCGGCGGGGGCGAGGTAATAGTAGAGCAGGTAGAGCGAGCCGCCGAGGGCCACCAGCGCGCGCAGCTTCAACTGGTCGCGCAGCATGAATCCGGCGACCTGAGACAGCGCCGCGACATGCACCAAAAGGCCGGGACCGATCTCCGGAAACTCTCCCCATGGCGTCATGCGTTCGCGCCTCCGGATATAGCGGCCTTGCTGCGGGGGTCTGGTTAGCCGGTCGCCCGAGAAACGGCAAGCGTCGCCGGAACGGGGTGACGCATCGCGATTTAAATCGATTGACATCGCGCAAGGAACGCAGAAACCTCACACGCAAGCGCCGCTGCGAACAGGCGCGCCGGGAAACGTCCATCAGAGGAGCACCGACCCCATGACCACCCTGACCCGCCGCGCCTGCGCGGCAAGCCTGACCCGCCGCGCCTGCGCGGCAAGCCTGACCCGCCGCGCCTGCGCGGCGGCCGTCGCCGCGCTCGCCCTGCCGCTGGCGGCGCTGCCGGTCACTGCCATGGCCGCCTGCGACTGGAAGCCCGAGCGCGCCGTCACCTATGTCGTGCCCTGGGGCGCGGGCGGCGGCACCGACGCCAATTCGCGGATGCTGGCCAGCATGCTGGAGCGTGCGTGGGGCGTGCCGTTCAACGTGGTCAACCGCACCGGCGGCAACGGCGTCACCGGCCATTCCGCCATCGCGACCGCCGCGCCCGACGGCTACACCATCGGCGCCGTGACGGTCGAGATCAACACCATGCACTGGGTCGGGCTGACCGACATGACCAGCGCCAGCATGACGCCGCTCGCGCTGGTGGACATCGTGCCGTCCAGCGTTCTGGTGCGCAAGGACAGCCCCTATCAGACGCTGGGCGCGCTGCTGGCCGACGCCAAGGCGCGGCCGGGCGAACTCACCGCCTCGGGCACCTCGCAGGGCGGCATCTGGCATCTGGCGCTGGCCGGGATGCTCAACGCCGAAGGCGCGGCGCCCGACGCGATCCGCTGGATCCCCAGCCAGGGCGCGGCGCCCGCGTTGCAGGAGCTGATGGCCGGCGGCGTCGATGTGGCGACGCCCGCGCTGTCGGAAGGCAAGGCGCTGGTCGAGAGCGGCGAGATCCGCGCGCTGGCCTACATGCACGACGCGCGCATGGCCGCCCTGCCCGACGTGCCGACCACCAGGGAGATCCTGCCCAGCGGCTGGACGCTGGCCGCCTACATCACCGCCAGCGGCCCGGCGGGGATGTCCGACGAGATCGCTTGCAGCTACGAGGCCGCCATCGCCGAGGCGTTCAAGAGCCAGGAATGGGCCGACTTCAAGGCCGGGCGCGGCTCGGAGGTGGTGTCGATGCCGCGCGCGGAACTGACCGCGTTCATGCAGGCCTCCGACGCCGCGCTGGGCGAGGTCATCAAGGCGGTCGGTCTGGCGAAGTAGGCCGGTCAGGCGGGGAAGCGGGCCGATGCGCCTCGGCGACGTGCTGACCGGCGGGGCGCTGGTCGCGGGCGGCGGGCTGGTCGCCCATACGGCGCAGGGCTTTCCGCGCATGGCCGGCATCGCCTATGGCCCCGACCTGTTTCCCACCATCGCGGCGGCGGGGCTGATGCTGTGCGGGCTCGCCATCGCGGCGGAGGGCGCGCGCGCCGACCCCGGCGCGGCGGCGGAGCAGGAGCGGCTGGCGCCGGGGCGCATCATCGCGCTGCTGGGGATCGTGGCTGGGACGGCGCTGGCGCTGCCATGGCTGGGGTTTCATCTGACCTTCGCCGCCGCGACGCTGGCCGCCTGCCGGGTGTTCGGCGGCGGCTGGATCGCGGCGGCGGCGCTGGGCGCGGTCGCGCCGCTGGCGCTGCATTACATCTTCTATTCGCTGCTGCGCGTGCCGCTGCCCTGGGGCGTGCTGACGCCCATCGCGTGGTGAGGCGCGGCGATGCTTGAGCATTTCGCCGCCGTGCTGGCGCCGACAAACCTTCTGGTGATCCTGGTCTGCACCTTCTACGGCGCCTTCGTCGGCGCCATGCCGGGGCTGACCGCGACCATGGCGGTGGCGCTGCTGGTGCCGTTCACCTATTTCATGGATCCGCTGGCGGCGGTCAGCGCCATCGTCGCCACCACCACCACGGCGATCTTTGCGGGCGACATCTCGGGCGCGCTGCTGAAGATCCCCGGCACCCCCGCCTCGGCGGCCTATGTCGAGGACAGCTACGCCATCGCGCGGGCGGGCAAGCCGCGCACGGTGCTGTTCACCGCGCTGCTGACCGCAAGCCTTGGCGGGATCATCGGCGTCGCGATCCTCACCGCCGCCGCGCCGCAACTGGCGCGCTTCGCGGTGCGCTTTTCCAGCTATGAGGCGTTCTGGCTGGCGAGCCTGGGCCTGACCTGCGCGGTGTTCGTCGGCACGTCCTCGGTGGCGCGCAATTTCGCCAGCCTGTTCATCGGGCTGATCATCGCCAGCGTCGGCATCGACGTGGTGGTGGGCCACCCGCGCTTCACCTTCGGCTCGGTCGAATTGCTGAACGGAATCAGCTTCATCCCCGCCATGATCGGCATGTTCGCGCTGTCGGAGCTGTTGCGCAACGCGCAGAGCCGCGACCCCGGTAGGCTCGCGACCATGGTGGTCGAGCCGGTGGGCGAGGCGCTGCGCGCGGCCTTCGGCCATCTCCGCCGCCACAAGCTGAACGTCGGCCGCTCCGGCGTTCTGGGCACGCTGGTCGGCGCGCTGCCGGGCGCGGGGGCCGATATCGCGGCGTGGATCGCCTTCGCGCTGTCGCGGCGCTTCTCGCGCAGCCCCGAGAAATACGGGCGCGGCCATATCGAGGGCGTGGTGGACGGCGGCTCGGCCAACAACGCCGCCGTGGCGGGCGCCTGGACCCCCGCCATCGTGTTCGGCATCCCCGGCGACAGCGTGACCGCCATCGCCATCGGCGTGCTCCTGATGAAGGGGCTGACGCCTGGGCCGCAGATCTTCACCACCGACGCGGCGCTGGTCTATACGCTGTTTGGCTCGTTCTTCCTCGCCAACGTGCTGATGCTGTTTTCGGGGTTCCTCGCGATCCTCGCCGCCACCCGCCTGCTGCGCGCGCCGCGCGCGGTGCTGATGCCGATGGTGCTGGCGCTGTCGCTGGTCGGCGGCTACGCCATCACCACGTCCACTACCGCGATCTGGATCATCCTTGCGCTGGGGACGCTGGGATTCTTCATGGAGCGCGCCCGCATCCCGATCGCGCCCGCGATCCTCGGCATCGTGCTGGGGCGCATCCTTGAGGACAACTTCATGGTCTCGATGCTGAAGGCGCGCGGCCAGATCGCGCCGTTCTTCGCGCGCGACGAATCGCTTGTGCTGGGCGTCCTGACGCTGGCGCTCTGGGCCTTTCTGCTGTTGCGCGCGGGCCGTGAAATCCTGCGGCCGCGCCCCCTCCAAAGGAAAACGTGACGATGAAGAACAGGTTGAAGGCCCGGCTCGCGGCGGGCGAGACGGTATGCGCCGCGTGGCTTGAGTTCGGCGCGCCCGAGGTGGCAGAGGCGCTGGTCCACGCGGGCTGGGACGTGATCGTGATCGACTGCGAGCACGGCTCGGCGGGGCTGGAGGACGGGCTCAAGCTGATCCGCGCGGTCGAGGCGGCGGGCGGCGACGCGGTGGTGCGCGTGCCCGACGGGCAGGAGGCGACGCTGAAGCGCGCGCTCGACCGGGGCGCGCGCTCGCTGATGGTGCCGATGGTCAATTCGCCCGCGCTGGCCGCCAGCGTCGCGGGCTTCTGCCGCTATCCGCCGCTGGGCCGGCGGGGCTACGCCGCGCCGATCGTGCGCGCGTCGGACTATGGCGTGCGCGCGGACTACGCCGCTGTGGCGCACGAGGAATTGCTGCTGATGGTGCAGATCGAGCACATCGACGCGGTGCGCGACTTCGACGCCATCATGGCCGTGCCCGGCGTGGACATGGCCTTCGTCGGCCCCAACGACCTCGCCGGGTCGATCAACCTGCTGGAGCGGATGGAGGCGCCCGCCTCGCTGGCGGCGCTGGCCGAGATCGAACGCAAGGCCACCGCCTCTGGCGCCCAGCTCGGCACCATCATCGGGGCGGGGCGCGGCTACGCCGACCTGCGCGGGCTCGGCTATCGCTTCATCGTCGGGCCGAACGACCTCTCGCTGCTGATGGGCGCGGCGCGGGCGGCGGCGGCGGCGCGCGACGGCGAGTTGGGATAGCGCCCTCACCCCGACCCTCTCCCGCAAGCGGGAGAGGGGGCGAAATCGGCGCGGTATGCGCCTCGGTCAGGCGCCGGGCGACGGTGGCGATGCTTGCGCCCCCTCTCCCCCGCCGGGGGAGAGGGCCGGGGTGAGGGGGCGCCCGCGTCAGAACGTCGGCGGCGTGCAGGCGCTGACGATCACGCATTCCGCGGCGCCGATGTTGCGGAAGCGGTGCGGCAGGCGGCTGTCGAACAGATAGGCGTCGCCGGGGTTCAGCACGCGGGTCTGGTCGCCCACCGTCACCTCGACGATCCCGGCGATCACCACGCCGCCCTCCTCCGCCTCATGGGTCATCAGTTCCGGGCCGGTGTCGGCGCCGGGCGGGTAGCGTTCGTGCAGGATCTGCAACGCGCCCCGCGCCGCGTCGCCGACCTGGCGCAGGCTGACGCCCCCGGCGCCGGGCGGCGAGATCTCGGTCAGTTCGGAGGCCGCGTAGAAATGGCGCGGCGCGTCCGCCGCCTCGTCCTGCGAGAAGAACGCCGAAAGCGCCATCGGCAGCGCGTCGAGCACCTTCTTCAGCGAGGCTACCGAGGGCGAGGTCTTGTTCTGCTCGATCAGCGAGATCGTGCCGTTGGTCAGCCCCGCGCGCGCCGCAAGCTCGCGCTGCGACAGCCCCCGCGCCTCGCGCACCGCGCGCAGGCGGGCGCCGATGTCGATGTCCATGGCGGCCCCCCGCCGAGTCGGCATGTTTGATATATTCATCGCCTGACATGATCCACCAGATCAGACCGCAAGGCAACCGCTGCGCGGGATGACTTTATATCGTTGATAACAATGACTCTATGATGCCTTTCGCCCGGCGGCGATCCCCCTAGACGCAAAATATTAAACAGGCTATCATCATTTTAAACGCGCCTTCTGAAAGGGAGCCTCCGATGACCGACGCCCGCGCCGCAGCAAAGCCCGCCGCAAAGCCCGCCGTGAAAAAGCCCCGCGCCCGTCCCGCCGCGATGCCCGAGGCGGCCGTCGCGCCCGCATCGGTCGCCTCGCACACGCTCGCGGCGCCCGCGCATCCCAAGACCCCCGCGCACCCCAAGACCAACGCCGCGCTCATGGCGCGGCGCGAGGCCGCCGTGGCGCGCGGCGTCGCCTCCGCCGCGCCGATCTTCGCCGACTACGCCGAGAACGCCGAGTTGTGGGATGTCGAGGGCAAGCGCTACATCGACTTCGCAGGCGGCATCGCGGTGTTGAACACCGGCCACCGCCACCCCGGCGTGGTCGCGGCGGCGATGGCGCAGGAGGCGCGCTTCACCCACACCAGCTTTCAGGTGGTGCCCTACGAGCCCTACGTCGCGCTGGCCGAAAAGCTGAACGCGCTGGCGCCGGGCGACTTCGCGAAGAAGACGCTGTTCGTCACCACCGGCTCGGAGGCGGTGGAGAACGCGGTGAAGATCGCCCGCGCCGCCACCGGGCGCAGCGGCGTGATCGCGTTCACCGGCGGCTATCACGGCCGCACCCTGCTGACGCTGGGGCTGACCGGCAAGATGGCGCCCTACAAGAACAACTTCGGCCCGTTCCCCGGCGACATCTTCCGCGCGCCGTTCCCCGACGCCCGCGCGGGAACCACCGTCGCCGACACGATGCGCGCCATCGACACGCTGTTTCTGACCGACGCCCAGCCCGACCGCATCGCCGCGATCATCCTGGAGCCGGTGCTGGGCGAAGGCGGCTATCTGCCGGTCCCCGCCGAGATGTGGGTTGCGCTGCGCGCTCTGTGTGACAAGCACGGCATCCTGCTGATCTCCGACGAGATCCAGGCGGGGTTCGGGCGCACCGGCGCGTGGTTCGCCATCGAGCATTCCGGCGTCGCGCCCGACCTGATCACGGTGGCGAAAAGCCTTGCCGGCGGCTATCCGCTGGCGGGCGTGGTGGGCCGCGCCGAGGTGATGGACGCGGTCGGCCCCGGCGGCCTCGGCGGCACCTACGGCGGCAACCCGGTCGCCTGCGCGGCGGCGCTGGCCGCCATCGAGGCGATCGAGGCGGAGGGGCTGCTGGCCCGCTCCACCGCGCTCGGCGCGCATTTCCGCGCCCGGCTGGC
>CAZRFB010000113.1:0-15626 GCA_964599185.1 uncultured Rhodobacterales bacterium
CCGTGCGCTCTATCACCTGACCCAGACCAAGCAGGGGATCTCCAGCATCGAGCTCGGTCGGCGTCTCGGGGTGACACAGACAACCGCATGGAAGATCAAGCACAAACTCGGCCAGGTCATGCTCGAGCGCGACGGCGCCAAACCGCGCCTCGAACTGGGCGCGAGAGAGCGGACGATCACGGTTCCAACGACTTGCCATATGTGAACATTAATGGAACACGACCCGCTGCGTAAGCCTTAGCCACCCCATGTTTCGGCACCGGAACCAGCCGGAGAAGCCTTATCTCTTTCTCCCGACGAAAAATCCGTATCGACCGGGCCATGATGACAGAGTCGAGCACGGCGGCCGATAAACGGCGCGAAACACAGTCCGTAACGGCCTGCCCGACCGGGATGCGCGATAACGGGCGAAGGCGGACAGGCGGCGGTCGCGCTGGCGCGCCAGCTTGCGCCGCTCGTCTGCGAGGACGCGCGCGACGGCGCGCTGAGCCTGCGCGACGCAGGACCGGTCCCGCCCGGATGCACCGGCGGCGCCGCGTCCCGGCGCCATGCCGGACGGGGTCATCCGCCGATGCGCAAGGGAGCGCGCCGCCCTGCGCAACGCCGGGTCGCGGCCGCGATGATAGAAGCGGGCGCGCCTCTTGACTGGCGCGCGCCGCTTCCCACTTCGCTGCAGGGCGTCCCGAGACGCGCGACATCGCGCGCCCGCCCACGAGGTCCGCGCGCGCCATTCCGGCGATCCGCACCGCACCCATGGCCATCATCTCATCGTCCGCCGCGACCCCGCCGGTCGCCTTTTCCTTCGTGCGCCTGCGCCGCGTCGGCTTCGCCGTCTCGCTGGCGCTGCTGCTGCTCACCGGCGCGGCGGTTGTGTCCGGCGGCCTTGCGCTGGGCCTCGATTTCACCGGCGGCGTGCTGGTCGAGGCGGGGAGGGCGTCGGGCTGGGCGGCGTCCGATCTGCGCGCGGCGCTGGCGGCGGCGGGGGTGGCGGACGCCTCGGTGCAGATCGCGGGCGACGGGCTGACCGCGCTGGTGCGCGCCGGGGGCGACGCCGCCACGCTGGAGGCGATCCGGGGCGCGCTGACCGCCGCCGACGGCGTGATCCGCGCCGCCGAGGCGGTGGGGCCGCGCGTCTCCGCCGAGCTTTTGCGCGACGGCGCGCTGGCGAGCGTCTCGGCGGTCGCGGCGATCGCGGTCTATGTCTGGCTGCGGTTCGAGGCGCGCTTCGGGCTGGCGGCGTTCCTGACCACGCTGCACGACGTGGCGCTGATGGTGGGCTTTTTCGCGCTCAGCGGCCTGACCTTCGACCTCACCAGCGTCGCCGCGATGCTGGCGGTCGCGGGCTATTCGATCAACGACACGGTGATCGTGTTCGACCGCATCCGCGAGACGCTGGCGCGCGACCGCGCCGCGCCGCTGCCCGGCGTCATCGACCGGGCGATCACCGAGACGCTGCGCCGCACGCTGATGACCTCGGGCACCACGCTGATGGCGTCGGTGACGCTGATGGCGCTCGGCGGGCCGGTCCTGTTCGGCTTCGCGGCGGCGGTGACGGTGGGCGTGGCGCTCGGCACGCTGTCGAGCATCTTCGTCGCCGCGCCGCTGCTGCTGCATCTGCCGGGCGCGCTGATCGCGCCCTTGGCGGAGCCTCGGGCGTGAGCGGGATGGCTGGAGAACTGGCTGCGCCGGTCGCGGGGAGGGCGGCGCCGTCGGCGCGGCTCTCGGCGCTGCTGGGCGAGGCCGCGCGGCTGCCGGGCGCGCGCGTCGCGCTGAACGATCTGCTGGCGCTGTTCGGACACCGCGCCTTCGGCGCGCTGATCGCCGTGCTGGCGGCGCCGAACGCGCTGCCGGTGGCGATTCCGGGGCTGTCGTTCCTTGTCGGGCTGCCGCTGATCCTGCTCACGGCGCAGCTTGTCGCGGGGCGCCCGGCGCCGTGGCTGCCGGCGGCGCTGCGCGTCCGCTCGATCGCGCGGGCGGATTTCGAGCGGATGACGCGCGCCATGGCCAAACCGCTCGCCCGGCTGGAGCGGGTGCTGCGGCCGCGCCTTGCGGTCGTGACGGCCCCGGCTGGCGAGCGCGTGCTCGGCCTGCTGGGTCTGGCCATGGCGGTGGCGCTGTTCCTGCCGCTGCCGTTCGGCAACATGCTGCCCGGCCTCGGCCTGACCCTGATCGGCCTTGCGCTGCTGGAGCGCGACGGGCTGGCCGCCCTCGCCGGGGTGGTCGTGGGGCTGACCGGCTTCGGGATCGCCTTCGGCGCGGGCGTGGGCGTGACCATCGCGGTCGCGCTCGCGCTGCTGGACGCGCTGCAATGACCCCTTTCCTTATGCGGAGAGCCATCCCGTGAGCGACATCCTCCTGATCCTCGGCGGCCTCGCGGGGCTGGTGATCGGCGGCGAGCTTCTGGTGCGCGGGGCGGTGCGCACGGCGGGCGCGCTCGGCGTCTCGCCGCTGATCATCGGGCTGACGCTGGTCGGCTTCGGCACCTCGACGCCGGAGCTTGTGACCAGCGTGCAGGCGGCGCTGCTGGGCTCGCCCGGCGTCGCGGTCGGCAACATCGTCGGCTCCAACATCTGCAACATCCTGCTGATCCTGGGCGTCGCGGCGCTGATCCGTCCGGTGGACGCCGAGCCGCGCGGCCTGCGCCGCGACGGCCCCGCGCTGGCGGCGGCGACGCTGATCGGCCTCGCGGCGATCCTGTGGGGCGATCTGGGGCGCGTCGTGGGCGCGGGCTTCGTCGCGGCGCTGCTGGGCTATCTGCTCTGGCTCTACGCCTCGGAGCGGCGGCGCGCGGACGCGGCGAACGATCCGGCGCCCGAGCGCAAGGGCCTGTGGAGCGGTCTGCCGCTGACGCTGGCGGGCCTCGCGCTGGTGGTGATCGGCGCCGACTGGCTGGTGACCGCCGCGATCGCGCTGGCGCAGGTCTGGCAGGTCTCCGACAGCCTGATCGGCCTGACGATCGTCGCCGTCGGCACGTCGCTGCCGGAGCTGACGGCGTCGGTCGCGGCGGCGGCGCGCGGGCGCGGCGACGTTGCGCTGGGCAATATCGTCGGCTCCAACATCTTCAACATCCTCGGGATTCTCGGCGTGACCGCGCTGGTCGAGCCGCTGGCGGCGCCTGCGGAGATCATCGCCTTCGACGTCTGGGTGATGGTCGCGGCGACGGCGGCGCTGATCTGGGTGGCGGCCACCGGCGCGCGGGTGACGCGCGGCGAGGGGGCGCTGCTGCTGGGCGGCTACGGCGTCTATCTCGGCGCGCTGATCCCGGCGGCGGGCTGAGATGATCGCCGATCCCGGCGGTGAGCTGAGATGATCGCCGATCCCGGCGGGGCCGCGCCCTGGCTTGCGCTGGCGCTGCTCGCCGCGACATTCGTCTGCTTCGTCGCCGAAGTCCGCGCGGCGGAGGTGGTCGCGTTCTGCGCCGCCGCCGTGGCGCTGGCGCTGGGGCTGGTGGATGCGCAGGACGTTCTGGCCGCCATCGCCAACCCCGCGCCCGCGACCATCGGCGCGATGTTCGTGCTGAGCGCGGCGCTGGTGCGCACCGGCGCGCTGGAGGCGGCGACGCAGGCGCTGGGCGCGCTCGCCGACCGCCGGCCCGTGCTGGCGGTCGGCGTGTTCTTCGGCGCGGCGGCGGCGGCGTCGGCGTTCATGAACAACACGCCGGTGGTGATCGTGCTGATCCCGGTGGTGATCGGGCTGGCGCGCCGGATCGGCGCGGCGCCGTCGCGGATGCTGATCCCGCTGTCCTACATGGTCATCCTGGGCGGCGCCTGCACGATGATCGGCACGTCCACCAACCTGCTGGTGGACGGCGTGGCGCGCGAGATGGGGCTGGCGCCCTTCGGCCTGTTCGAGATCGCGCCGCTGGGGCTGATCGTGGCGGCGACGGGCGGCGGGTTTCTGGCGCTCGCGGCGCCGCGCCTGCTGCCGACGCGCGGCGCGGGCGGCGGCGCGATGGGCGTCAGCGATATGGGCGCGCCGCGCGTCTGGCTGGCGGAGCTGTTCATTCCCGCAGGCTCGCCGCTGATCGGCCGGCGTCCGACCGACATCGAGGCGCTGCGGCGCGGCGGCGGGCGGGTGGTGGACGTGATCCGCGGCGACGCCTCGCTGCGGCGCGATCTGGCGGCGGCGGCGCTGGCGGCGGGCGACGTGGTCGTGGTCAGCACGCGCGACGTGGAGGTGATGGGGTTTCGCGAGGGCGCGGCGAAGGGCGCGGTGGTGCAGGGGCTGGAGGCGGCGCAGGCGCGGCGCAGCGTCGTGGTCGAGGCGCTGGTCGGCCCCGACAGTCGCGTGGTGGGGCGCAGCCTGCGCGCGCTGCGCTGGCGGCGGCGCTTTGGCGTCTATCCGCTGGCGCTGCATCGCGCGGGCGGGAACGCCGACGACCGCCTTAAGGACGGGCGGCTAAAGGATGCGCGGCTGGAGGATGCGCGGCTGGCCGTCGGCGACACGCTGCTGATCGACGGCGCGCCCGAGGACGCGGCGCGGCTGATCGAGGAGACGCGGCTGATCCCGCTCAGCCCGGTGGCGGCGCGCGCCTTTCGCCGCGACAGGGCGCCCGTGGCGCTGGCGGTCATGGCGGCGGTGGTCGGGCTCGCCGCGCTGGGTCTGGCGCCGATCCTGCCGCTCGCGCTGATCGGCGTCGCCATCGTGCTGGCGCTGCGCTGCGTCGATCCTGACGAAGGCGTGGGCGCGATGGACGGGCGGCTTCTGCTGCTGGTGGTGTCGATGCTGGTGCTGGGCGCCGCGATGGCGCGCAGCGGCGCGCTCGATCTCGTCGTCGGATGGCTGCGGCCGCTGTTTGACGGCGCAAGCCCGCTGCTGGCGCTGGCGCTGCTCTACGCCGTCACCTCGATCCTGACCGAAGTGGTGACCAACAACGCCGTCGCCGTGCTGATGACGCCGATCGCCGCCAGCCTTGCCGTCAGCCTGGGGCTCGATCCGCGCCCCTTCGTGGTGGCGGTGATGTTCGCGGCCAGCGCCAGCTTCGCCACGCCCATCGGCTATCAGACCAACACGCTGGTCCACGCGGCGGGCGGGTATCGCTTTTCGGATTTCCTGCGCATCGGCCTGCCGATGAACATCGTCGTCGGCGTGACGACGGTGGTCGCGATCCCTTGGTTCTGGCCGCTCACGCCGCAGTAAGCCGCAGTAAGCCGCAGTAAGACGCAGTAAGCCGCAGTAAGCCGCAGTAAGCCGCCGCCCAGGCGACGCGCGGCGCGGTCCGGATGGCGGCCGTCGCCGGCCCGGCGGACCATGGCGCGACAGCGTGGGGGATTGTCCGTGATCAGCATGGCCCGGCGCGGGAAGGGGCCTCAGGCGGCCCGGTCGTCGCCAAGGCCCGAGATGGCCTGGATCAGGCTGTCCTCGGTCACCTCATCGGCGGTGAAGGTCCGCATGATCCGGCCCGAATACATCGCGGCGATCCGGTCGGACACGTGCAGCACTTCGGGCATTTCCGAGCTGATCACGATCACCGCATAACCTTGCGCCGCGAGCGCGCGCAGCAGTTTGTGGATCTCGGACTTGCTGCCGACGTCGATGCCGCGCGTGGGTTCGTCCACGATCAGCACGCTGGGATGCATCGACAGCCACTTGCCGATGACGATCTTCTGCTGATTGCCGCCGGAGAGATTGCCGACCTTCTGCCGCCAGCCCGGCGTGCGGATATCCAGCTTGTCGCGATACTGATCGAAGATGGCGATCTCCGCCCCTTCGGCCATGAAAGGCCCGGCCTTGAGATCGTCAACCTGCGGCAGCGTCATGTTGTCCCGGCAGTTCATGCCCAGGACAAGGCCCTGGCCCTTGCGGTCTTCGGGAACCAGGCTGACGCCGCGCGCGATGGCGTCGGCGGGCGAGCGGATGCGCACGGCCTCGCCGTCGATCAGGATCTCTCCGGCGGACGGATCGCGCAGGCCGAACAGCGTCTCGGCGATTTCGGTGCGGCCGGCGCCGACCAGCCCGTAGAACCCCAGAACCTCGCCCCGGCGCACCTGAAAGCTGACGTCGCGATAGAGTTCGCCGCAGCTGAGGCCGCGCACCTCCAGCGCCACCTCGCCCAGTTCGTGATCGAGGGCGCTGCGGCTGAGATCGAGCTTGCGGCCGATCATCATCTGGGTGACCGCCTCCTCATCGACGTCGCGCGTCGCGACCGTGCCCTGATACTGGCCGTCGCGCAGCACGGTGATGCGGTCGGTGATCTTGAAGATCTCCTCCATCCGGTGCGAGATGTAGATGATCCCCACGCCGTCCGCGGTGAGATCGCTGATCACGTCGAACAGCACGACCTTTTCGGCGTCGGTCAGCGACGCGGTCGGCTCGTCGAAGATCACCGCCCTGGCGTCCACGGTCAGCGCCCGGGCGATTTCGACCATCTGCTGGTTCGCGATCGACAGGTCGCCGACGCGGGTCCGGGCGTCGAACGGCGCCTTGAGCTTTTTCAGGATCGCGTTGGTCCGCGCCGCGAGCGTCTTCCAGTCCACCCGCCCGAAACGCTTGCGCGGCAATTCTCCGAGATAGACGTTCTCTGCGACCGACAGTTCCGTGGCGAGGCTGAGCTCCTGGTGGATGAAGACGATGCCGTTGGCCTTGGCTTCCAGCGGGCCCGCCATGACGACCCTTTCGCCGCCGACGTAGATCGCGCCGTCATCGGGCCGGTGAATGCCGCCCAGCACCTTCATCAGCGTGGACTTGCCGGCGCCGTTCTCCCCCATCAGGGCGTGCACTTCGCCGGGCAGGACCGAGAACGACACGCCGTCGAGCGCGCGCACGCCGGGAAATGTCTTGACGATGCCTTCCAGGCGCAGAACCGGACTTTGAACCGGATCGGTCATACCCTCAACTCCCCCTTGCCCTTTACGTTGAGTTGCCGGTCCAGGATCAGCACCGCGATCAGGATCAGACCGATCACCAGGTTGACCGTCGAGGTGTCGACCCCGATGTGCCCCAGCCCCTTGCGCAGAAGCTGGATGGCGATCACGCCGCCGAGGGCGCCGATCGCGCTGCCCGAGCCGCCGGAGATCCTGGCGCCGCCCAGCACGACGGCGGTGATCACCCACAGCTCATAGAGCCGCCCGTCGTTGGGGTTCACCGATCCGCTTTCGGAGTAGAACACCACGGCCGAGAGCGCCGCAAGAAAGCCGATGAGCGCGAAGTTGATCATCATGTGCGGGCCGACGCGGATCCCGGCGTTCACCGCCGCCTCGCGATTGTCGCCGATGGCGGCGGCGTTGCGGCCGTGCACCGTCTGCGTCATCACGAACCAGATCGCCAGCGTCACGCCCAGCAGGAACCAGGTCGGCGTGTGGATGCCGAGGAATTGCGCCTCGGCCATATCGACCAGCGTCCAGTTGAGGTGGCTGGTGGGGTTTTCGCCGTTGAACATGAACACGATGCCGCGATAGCCCAGCATCGCCCCGAGCGTCACAATGAAGGCGTCAACGCCGGTCTTCCACACGATCAGCCCGTTCAGCGCCCCCAAAGCCGTGCCCGCCGCGAGCGCCAGCAGCCACGCCGCCGGGATGACCCAGTCGCCAAGCCCGCTGAAGATCGGCCAGGTCATGCTGTCGAGCAGGACGATGGCGGCGATGGCGAAGATCGCGCCGACGCTGAGGTCGATGTTGCCGTTGATCATCACCAGGGACATGCCCATCGCGATGATCCCGATCGGCGCGGACTGCTTCAGCAGCAGCAACATGTTGTCGTAGTCCATGAAAGCCTTGCCGGACAGCGACAGATATTCTCCCGCGATGCTGAAGAAGATCAGTTCGATCACGATGAAGCCCCAGATCGCGCCCTTCTTCAGCGCGGCGGACAATCGACCCTTGTGCATTTCCGCCTCCCTCATGCGATCCGCGACCAGAGCTTGCCGCGCTTGGCCGCGATATCGAGCCAGACGGCGAGAATGATGATGACCCACGTCACCACGAACTGAACGTAGAATTGCAGCCCCATCAGCAGCAGGCCGTTCTGGATGAAGCCCAGGATCAGCACGCCGACGACGGTCTTGAAGATCGTGCCCGACCCGCCCATCAGCGACGCGCCGCCCAGGATCACGGCGGCCAGCACCTCCAGCTCCAGACCCTGGCCGACGGTGTTCTGCGCGCCCATGCTGCGGCTGGCCTGGATCAGCGCGGCGACCGCAACGCACGCGGCGGACAGCAGGTAGCAGGTGAACACCGTGCGCGCGCGCGGCACGCCGGAAAAGGTGGCCGCCGTGGCGTTGCCGCCGACAGCATAGACCTTCCGCCCGAAAGGCGTTTTCGACAGCATGACGCCCAGCAGCGCGGCGAGGCCCGCGAAGATCAGGATCGGCATCGGCACGCCCAGCGCCGACCCCTGCCCGAACACGCTGAACCACGTGCCCGCCTTGTCGGCGATGTCCATGTTCTTGCCGCCGGAATAGCTCAGCGTCAGGCCGTGGATCGCCGATAACATGCCCAGCGTGACGATCAGCGAGTTGAGCTTGAGGTATCCGACCAGAAGGCCGATCAGCGCCCCGAGCGCGAGCGTCATCGCAAACATCGCCGGGACGGCCAGCGCCGGTCCGATCTTGTCGTGCAGATCGAGCACCACGACGGTCGAGAACGACATCATCGAGCCGACCGAGAGATCGAGATTGCCGCTGATCACCACGAAGGTCACCCCCAGCGCCATGACGCCGAGGATGGCCGACGAGCGCACGACGCTGGACAGGTTGTCGAGGCCGATGAACTTCGGATTGGCGAAGGCGAACGCGATCATGAACAGCGCAAAGGCGATCAGGATCCCCTGTTTCGCTGCGGCGCTTGCGATCTGCTGTCTGGTGAGTGTCGCCATGATCCCCTCCCTGAGGTCGTTGGCGCTGTGTTGCGCTCTGTCTTTTTGCGCGCCCCTCAAGAGAGCGTCGCGCGGGGCGTTGCGCCGTTGTCTGTCGCCGCGACCGACCATCGGCGGCCCCGACCATCGGCGCCGCCGAGACGCGCCTTGCGCGGCGGGCGCCCCGGCGGATCCCGTCGCGTCGCAGCGGAAAGGCGCGGGGCGTCGCGCCGCCCCGCGAATTATCTCAGAACACCGGCTTGGTGAACTCGCCCATGTTGTCCTGGGTGATCTTCGGCGTGTCGAAGTAGTTGAGGAACGGCACGTCCTTGCCGCTCAGCACGTCGAGCGCGGTTTGCAGCGCCGCCTCGGCGTCATCGACCGGCGACTGGTAGATCGACCCCCAGTAGTCGCCCGCCGCCATGGCCTCATAGCCTACGGCGAAGTTGGTGGCGCCGACGAAGATGACGCCCTCGCGTCCGGCGGCCTTGGCGGCGTTCAGCGCGCCCACCCCCATGTTGTCGTCGCCCGCATAGACGCCGTCGATGTCGTCATACTTGACGAGGAAGGCCTCCATCACCTGCTGCGCCTTCTCGCGGTTCCAGTCGCCCGGCTGCGTCTCGACCAGGGTGACGTTGGGGCAAGCCTCCGGCAGCCGGTCCTCGAAGCCCTTGGCGCGCTCGATGGCGGTGGTGTAGCCGGGCTGGCCGGAGATCTGCACGATCCGGGCCTCGTTCTCGATCCCCATGGCCTTGAATTTGTCGCACATGATCTCGGCGGCGCGGGAGCCCTGGGTGATGTTGTCGGGGCCGGAGAACGAGGCCGCGAAGCGAAAGCCCGGCTCGGCGATGTTGGAGTTGGTCACGATCACCGGGATGCCGGCCTGGTGGGCCTTGCGCACGGCGGGGATCACCGCCTCGCCGTTGGTCGGCCAGATGATGATGGCGTCAACCTCCTGCTGGATCATGTCCTCCATCTGCGCGATCTGGCGGGCCACGTCGCCGCCGGCGTCGAGCACCACCGCCTCGACCGCCGGATTGGCCTGCGCCGCCGCGATGAAGGCCTTCTCATAGGTGGTCTGATAGCTGTCCACCCCGACATTGTTCTGCGTGATGCCGATCTTCATCGTGTCGGCGGCGAACGCCGTTCCCGTCAGGGCGAGCGTGGCGACGCCGGCGGCAAGCGCGGTGCGAAGTGTCATTGGTGGTTCCTCCCGGTTGTTTCTCGCGTCGTCTCCGGCTGCTGGCGCTCCTCATGAACGCTTTCGCAGGCCGGAAGATCTGATGACACTGTGCCGGACCCGATCCATCCATAATGCACTAAAAAAATCATTTCTGGATAATTTTATATCCGGTATGGATATTATTGGCATACGCCGCCACCGCCAATCCGGACATTCTGTAGGGGCGAGACATGAGAAAATCAGATTCATCCGATGCGGACATGTCGGCGGCGCTGCGCCGTCGGCGGCGCGCAAGGGAGGCGACGCCAACCATGAACGCGATGGCGAACCAGACGCAGTTCGGCCCGGCCGCGCCACAGGCGCGGACCGAGGACGCCGAGATGCTGGCGTTCGTGCTCGACATGGTTGACGAGGTGGAGGCCGCCATCGACCTCGTGACGTCCGACGCCCATCTGCGTATGGCGCTGGAGCTGCTGCAAGCGCATTTCACCGCCCGGATCGTCACGCCGACCGCGCTGATCGGCGCCAGCCGCCTGCCCTACGCCACCGCCACCCGCCGGGTGAAGGAGATGGTGGAGGCCGGGCTGATTGACCAGCGCCCGCGCACCCGGACCGGCAAGACCTTCTCGATGCATCCCAGCGACAAGCTGCTGGCGCAATGGACACAGTTGTCGGGGCGGTTGCGGCGGCTGGCGGAACGCCGTTTCGCCGGTGAGCCACAGGAGCGGACCACGCAGGACTACTATTTCGGCGGCAGTTACGCCGAGTCGCAGTCGATCCCGCCGCTGCCGGTGCTGCCGACGCCGCTTAAAGCGCCTGGAGGGCTGCGGGTTCTGGTCCATGGCGATCCGACCTTCATGGTCATGGTCAACCTCAAGCGTCAGTTCGAGCAGGTGATCGGCGCGCAGATCCACCAGCGCGCCTTCTCCATCGACTGGCTGCGCGAGGAGGCGCTGCGCAACGCCCGCCGCCCGACCAGCCGCTACGACATCATCGCCGTTGATCTGCCCTGGATCGGCGAGTTCGTGGAGAAAGGCGTGCTGACGCCGCTCGACGCCGCGCTCGACATCGACCGGCTCGACCCGGCGGATTTTCACACGGCGGGCTGGAAGGCCGCGCACTGGGGCGGGCGCGCTTACGGCGTGCCCGCGCAGACGACGCCGGAGTTGCTGTTCTACCGCCGCGACCTGTTCGCCAGCGCCGGGTTGAAGCCGCCGACCACGACGCAGGAACTGCTGCACGCCGCCGCCGCGCTGCACGATCCCCAGCGCGGGCGCTACGGCATCGCGTGGAACGCCGCCCGCGGCACTGCGCTCGGCCACACCGTGCTGATGGCGATGGCCGATTTCGGACAGCCCATCCTCGATCTCGCCCCCTGCGCGGGTGGCTTCGACACCGACCATCTGGCGGCGCGGCGCTATCGCCCGACCATCGACACCGAAGCGGGATTGCGGGCCGCCGAGTTCCTGCTGGAATTGCTGAAGTATTCGCCGCCCTACATCCTTTCGATGTCGTGGTACGAGCGCATCCGCCCCTATGCGGCGGGCCATGTGGCGATGGCCTACGGCTACACGCTGCTGGCGCCGTATTTCGAGCTGGACAAGGCGTCGCCGGCCTGCGGCCAGACCGGTTATCTGCCGCATCCGGCGGGGCCGGGCGCCAGCCCGGTGGCGCCGGTCGGCGGCTATGTTCTGGCGATACCGTCCAACCTCGCGCCCGAGCGTCTGGCCGCCGCCGCCGAGGCGCTGACCGTGTTCACCTCGCCCGAGGCGCAGAAGCTGTATGTGCTGAACGGCAGCCGCACCAGCCCGCGCTATTCGGTCGGCGCCGATCCCGAGGTGCGCCGCGCCTCGCCGATCTTCGCCGCCGTCGATGGCATGTCGTGGCGCGACGAGCTGCAGTTCTGGCCGCGCCCGCCGGTGCCGGAGATCGTCGATATCATCCGGATCTGCGGCGAAGAGTTTCACGACATGCTGCGCGGCGTCGTCCCGCCGCGCGACGCGCTGCGCCGCGCGCAGGAGCGCGCCGACGCGCTGATACCCGAAACCACGGAATGACACGACCAAAAAAGGAGATGCGCATGGACCCCCGACGCCTGACCGGCAAGAACATCCTGATCACCGGCGCCGCCCGCGGCATGGGCGCCGCCAACGCCGAGCATTTCGCCGAGCAGGGCGCCAACGTGTGCCTGGGCGATCTCAACCTCGCCGAGGCGCAGGCGGTCGCGGACCGCATCAACGCCGGCGGCAACGGCAAGGCCGTCGCGGTGGAGATGGACGTGACCAGGCGTGAGGACAACGCGCGCGCCGTCGCCGCCACCGTTGACGCCTTCGGCGAGATCAACGTCGGCCTGTTCAACGCGGGCCTCAACAAGCCCCGTTTCTTCATGGACATCGATGAGGACAACTGGGACCTCATCATGACCGTGAACACCAAGGCGATGTGGCTGGGGATGCAGGAAACCGCCAAACAGATGATCGCGCAGGGCAAGCGCGACTATCCCTACAAGCTGATCAACGTGGGCAGCATCGCCTCGCGCAAGCCGCTGATCGACGTGACGGTGTATTGCACGTCGAAATACGGCTGCCTCGCGCTGACCCATTGCGGCGCGCTCGCGTTGTCTCAGCACAACATCACCGTGAACGGCTACGCCCCCGGCGTGGTGGTCACGCCGCTGTGGGAGCAGCTCGACAAGGACCTCGTGAAAATGGGCTTCAAGCAGAATGAAGGCCAGGCCTATGAGGACATCGTCCGCGACGCGCTGCAGATCAAGCGCGTGTCCTATCCCGACGACGTGAAGGGCACCGCCGCGTTCCTCGTCAGCGCCGACAGCGACTACATGACCGGCCAGATGATCCACATCGACGGCGGCTGGTGCATCCAGTAACGCACTGATTTTTTACAATCAAAACAGAAAAACGGGTGCGCCGAGCCGCACCCGGAGGAGGATGCCATGTCTCGCGCCCTGATGCCCAACCTGCTGACGCCGCAGGATCTGAACCCCAACTGGGAGTGGCGCGCGCGCCTGCCCGCCTGGGGCCACACCTCGGTCGATTTCGAGCGCCGGATCGACCATGACCGCCTGCGCCGCTATCGCCTCGCCCGCACGCGGCAGGCGTTGCAGGCGTCGGATGCGGGCACGCTGCTGCTGTTTGACGTCAACAACATCCGCTACGTCTCCGCCACCAAGATCGGCGAATGGGAGCGGGACAAGATGTGCCGCTTCTGCCTGCTGACCGGCGACGACAGCCCCTATGTCTGGGACTTCGGCTCCGCCGCCATGCACCACAAGCTCCATGCCGACTGGCTGGAGCCCGAGCACTGCCTCGCCGGGGTCGTGGGCATGCGCGGCACGATTCCGCCGGAGTTCGGCCTGATGAAGAAATACGCGCATCAGATCGCGGGCCTGATCCGCGACGCAGGCATGGCCGACATGCCGGTGGGCGTGGACTATGCCGAGACGGCGATGTTCCACGCGCTTCAGGAGGAAGGGATCAAGGTGGTCGATGGTCAGCAGATCATGCTGGCGGCGCGCGAGATCAAGAACTGGGACGAAATCCAGCTTCTGACCCAGGCCGCAGCCATGGTCGATGGCGTCTATCACATGATCTATGAAGAACTGAAACCGGGCGTGCGCGAGAACGACATCGTCGCGCTGTCCAACAAGCTGCTCTACGAGATGGGCAGCGACGATGTGGAGGCGATCAACGCCATTTCCGGCGAGCGCTGCAACCCGCATCCGCACAACTTCACCGACCGTTACTTCCGCCCCGGCGACCAGGCGTTCTTCGACATCCTGCAAAGCTATCAGGGCTATCGCACCTGCTACTACCGCACCTTCAACATCGGCCGCGCCACGCCTGTGCAGAACGACGCCTATGTGAAGGCCCGCGAGTGGATCGACGCCTCCATCGCGCTGATCAAGCCGGGGGTGACCACCGACACCGTCGCGAAGGTCTGGCCGAAGGCCGAGGAATTCGGTTTTCCCAGCGAGGACGCCGCCTTTGGCCTGCAGTTCGGCCATGGCCTGGGCCTTGCGCTGCACGAACGCCCGATCATCTCGCGCGCCGTCAGCCTCGACCACCCGATGGAGATCCAGACCGGCATGGTGTTCGCGCTGGAGACCTATTGCCCCGCCGCCGACGGCTACTCCGCCGCCCGCATCGAGGAGGAGGTGGTGGTGACCCCGACCGGCTGCGAGGTGATCTCGCTGTTTCCCGCCGAGGAACTGCCGATCGCGAACCGCTACTGACGATGGCCAGTCCGTTTGACCTGACCGGCCGCAAGGCCCTTGTGACTGGCGGCGCCACCGGCATCGGCGAGGGCGTGGCCCTCGCCCTCGCCGCCGCCGGCGCCGATGTCGCGCTGACCTTCCGCAGCCACCAGCCCGACGCGACGATGGTCCGGATCGAGAGCCTGGGCCGCAAGGCCGCCGCCGTGCGGGCCGACTTCGCCGACATGGACGAAGCCGCCGCCGGAGACGTCATCGGCTTCGCCGCCGATGCGCTGGGCGGTCTCGACATCCTGGTGAACAACGCCGGGATCATCCATCGCGGCGACTCGGCGGACATGGCTTTCGCCGACTGGCGGCGCGTCCTGTCGGTGAACCTCGACTCGGTCTGGCTGCTGAGCCAGGCCGCCGGACGGCGCATGGTGGCGCAAGGCGCGGGCAAGATCGTGATCGTGTCTTCCGTGCTGGGGACGCAGGGCGGGCTGCGCGTGCCCGCCTACGCCGCCAGCAAGCACGCCGTGATCGGCCTGACGCGGGCGCTGTGCAACGAGTGGGCGGCGCATGGCGTCAACGTCAACGCCATCGCGCCCGGCTACACCGCCACCGACAACACCCAGGCCCTGCGCGACGATCCGGAGCGGTCGCGCGCGCTGCTGGCGCGCATCCCGGCGGGGCGCTTCGCCGAGCCGTCCGAGATCGCCGGGGCCGCCGTTTTCCTGTCATCCGACGCCGCCGCCTATTGCCACGGAAGCGTGGTGACGGTGGACGGCGGCTGGCTGGCGCGCTGAGAGAGGACCCATGACCCAGACCCTTCAAGGAAAAACCGCCCTCGTGACCGCCGCCGGTCAGGGCATCGGCCGCGCCTCGGCCGAGGCGCTGGCCCGACTGGGCGCCGCCGTGATCGCCACCGACATCGACGGCGCCGTAGTGCAGGACCTCGCCGCCGGGGCGGAGCGCATCACCGCGCACCGGCTCGACGTGCTCGACGCAGGCGCGGTGCAAGCGCTGGTCGCCTCCCTGCCGCCGCTGGACATCCTCGTGAACTGCGCGGGCTATGTGCATGACGGCACCATCCTCGACTGTGACGAGGCGACATGGGACCGGTCCTTCGACCTCAACGCCAAGGCGATCTTCCGGCTGACGAAAGCGGTGCTGCCGGGGATGCTGGCGCAGGGCCGGGGCTCGATCATCACCATCGCCTCGGTGGTCTCCAGCCTCAAGGGCGCGCCGCGCCGCTTCGCCTATGGCGCCTCCAAGGCCGCGATCATCGGCATGACCAAGTCCATCGCCGCCGACTTCGTGGGCCAGGGCGTGCGCTGCAACGCGATCTGTCCGGGCACGGTGGAAAGCCCCTCGCTGAAACAGCGTCTCACCGCCACGGGCGATTACGACAAGGCGCACGCCGCCTTCACCGCGCGCCAG
>CAZRFB010000114.1:0-5207 GCA_964599185.1 uncultured Rhodobacterales bacterium
GGGGTTGCCGGAGATCACCATGTTCTCCAGCCGGATCAGCGCGTCGCGCGCGGTGTTGGCGTGGACCGTGGTCATCGAGCCGTCGTGGCCGGTGTTCATCGCCTGCAGCACGTCGAACGCCTCGGCGCCGCGCGTCTCGCCGAGGATGATGCGGTCGGGGCGCATGCGCAGCGCGTTCACGACCAGCTGGCGCTGGTCGATCATGCCGGTGCCCTCGATGCTCATCGGCCGCGTCTCAAGCCGCACCACATGGGGCTGCTGAAGCTGAAGCTCGGCGGCGTCCTCGATGGTCACCACGCGCTCGTCGTGGCTGATGGTGCCCGACATGGCGTTGAGCAGCGTGGTCTTGCCCGAGCCGGTGCCGCCGGAAATCAGCACGTTGAGCCTTATCTTGCCGGCGATCTCCAGCAGCCGCGCCATGCCGGCGGACATGTTCTGCTGCGCCACCATCTGGCTGAAGCCGATGCGGTGGCGGGCGAACTTGCGGATCGAGACGCAGGTGCCGTTCAGCGCCAGCGGCGGCGTGACGATGTTGACGCGGGAGCCGTCGGCCAGCCGCGCGTCCACCAGCGGACTGGCCTCATCGACGCGGCGGCCCACCGAGGCGGCGATGCGCTGCGCGATGTTGGTGAGCTGGTCGTTGTCGGCGAAGGTCACGTCAGTCAGCACCAGCTTGCCGTAGCGCTCGACATAGACCTGCTTGGGACCGTTGATCAGGATGTCGTTGATCGAGGGGTCCATCAACAGCGGCTCGATGGGGCCGAGGCCGAACATGTCGTCCAGCATCCGCTCGACCATCAGATCCTGGTCGAGTTTGCTGAGGCGCAGGCGCTTTTGCGCCACGATCTCCGCCACCACCGGGCGCAGCTGGCGCGCCATCACCTCGCGCCCGCCCAGCACGGCGGCGGAGACGTTCATGCGGGTGAACAGCTCCTCGCGCACCACCTCATAGGCGCGGTCGGCCAGCGCGTGGTCCTCGGCGTCGCCGCGCGGCGCTTCGGGCGCGGGCGCCGCGCCCTCGGCCGGGGGGGCGGCGACGGCGACGGCCGCCAGCGGCGACGGCGCCAGCGCGGCGACGCCAAGCATCTCCGGCGCAGGCTCGGGCGCGGCGCGGGTGACGGGGCGGCGGCGGCCAAAGCTCATCGCCGCGACCTCAGCAGGCCGAACAGCCGCCGCACGCCCGGCGCCGGGGCGGCGCGGCGGCCCGACAGCGCCGCGACCAGATCATCGGCGGCGCGCGCCATCGGCCCGCCGCGCTGGCCAAGCGGCTCGCCAAGGTTGTCGCCCTGCTGGGCGGCGCCCTTGTCGTAGTCGATCTCGATGTCGGCGCGGCGCCCCAGCGCCTTTTCGATCACCGCGCCGGTGATGATTTTTTTCAGGCCGGGGTGATGGTCGTTGATCACCACCACCGAGCCGCCTTGCGTCTCGCGCGTCAGCTCCAGCAGCCGCGCGCCGTCGCGCAGCGCGGGCAGCGTGCGGTCGAGCACGATGACGCGGGTGCGCGCCTTGCCGAAGACATGGGCGTGCGCGGCGCCGAAACTGCGCGGCAGATCGACGACGACGTAGTGAAACTCCTCCGCCAGCGCGTCGAGCAGCGCGTCCAGCGCCACCGGGTTCAGCGCGATGTCGCGCTTCAGCGACGCCTCCTCGGCCAGCACCGACAGGCGCGGCCCGTGGCGGATCAGCGTGCGCTCCAGAAACAGGCTGTCGAGCCGGGCGTGGTTGTCGAGCGCGTCGAGCAGGCCGCCGGCCTGAAGGCCAAGCTGCACGCAGGCGGCGCCGCCGTGCAGGTCGAGGTCCACCAGCGCCACCCGCCGCTTGCGCACGTTGGCCAGCCGCCACGCGGTCGCCACCGCCAGCGTGGTCGCGCCCACGCCGCCGCGCCCGCCGGCGACGGCGATCACCCGGCCGCGGCGCGCGGGGCCTTCCTCGGGCGCGATCGCGATGCGGCGGTCGCGCACATAGGCGTCGAGCAGGTCCGGCGACAGCGGCTTGGTGATGTAGTCTGAGACGCCCGAGCGCAGCAGTTCGCGAAACAGGTGCACGTTCTCGGTCTCGCCCAGCGCGATCACCACCACGCCGGGGTCGCAGACCTCCGCCAGACGGTCCACCTGCGAGAGCGGCGTCTCCATGCCGCTCAGGTCGATGATCAGCAGACGCGGCGGGGTCTCGGCGTTCTCCAGATAGGCCGCCGCCTGCGCGACGCCGCCGATCTCCAGATGCACCCCGCCCACCACCGCCTCGGCGAGATAGCTGGCCATGAAGCCCTGCGTCTCGCGGTCGGCGACCAGCGCGACCACCTCGCAGCGCAGCGCGGCGTCGGTCCTGGCCTGGGATTGGGTCTGCGCCATGGCTTACGCTCCGATCACAGCGCTTCGCCGGCGCGCTGCGGCGCGGGCAGCGGGATGGGGCCGATGGTGCGGTGCCGCTCGATGGCGCGGTTCTGCGCGGCCGCCGAGGCGGGCGCCATCTGCGACGGCGGCGCCGTCAGATCGGACGGGCGCGCCACCATGGCGTCGAGCGCGGCCTGTGTGTGGCAGCCGATCCGCATCCTGTCCGCAGGCAGCGGGTTGCCGTCGATGAAGTCGATGGGATGGCTGATCCGCGCCTGCTCCCACCCCGGGCATTGCAGCGCGACCATCGAGGGCGCGCCCGCGCCGCGCGCCTCGGCGGATTGCTGCGCCGCCGCCATGCCGAACGGATAGGCCGACTGGCGGGGAAACTCCGGCGCCGCGCAACCGGCCAGCAGGGCGGCGGGCATGAGCAGGGGAAAAGTGCGTCGCATGATCCGCCTCCTAGTAGGTGAATCCGACCGGGCCGTGCAGGCGGCGCGGCGCGGCGGCGCCCCCGGCGCGGGCCGTCAGCAGCGCCTCCAGCGACTGCCCCGGCGGCGCGACGCCCAGCGGCGTCGGCAGCGCGTCGGGCCGGGTCGGGCGCACCACATAGGGCGTGACGGTCACGATCAGCTCGGTCTCGTTGTTCTGGTAGCGCGTCGAGGTGAACAGCGACCCCAGCACCGGTATGTCGCCAAGGCCCGGCACCTTCTCGACGATGTCGCGCGTGCCCTGCTGGAGCAGGCCGCCGATCACCAGGCTCTGGCCGCTGGCCAGCTCCACCGTGGTGTCCACCCGGCGCACGGTGAGGGCGGGAATGTCGAACCCCTCCACCTTGATCGCGCCGTTTTCGGTCAGGTCGCTCACCTCCGGGCGCACCCGCAGGCTGATACGGTCGGGCGACAGCACGGTGGGCGTGAAGTCGAGGATCACGCCGAACTGCTTGAACTCGATGGTGGTGGTGGCGCCGTCCTGCGCCACCGGGATCGGGAACTCGCCGCCGGCGGTGAAGCTGGCGGTCTCGCCCGACAGCGCGGTGAGGTTCGGCTCGGCCAGCGTGCGCGCCAGACCCTCGCGGTTCAGCGCGTCGATCAGCACGTTGATGTCCACGTCGTTGGTCACCAGCGAGCCGCCGATGGCGCCAAAGGTGTTGCCCGCGTTGGTCAGCCCGCCGGTCACGCCCGCGCCGGTGAACACGCCGAAGGCGAAGTCGCCAAAGTTGAACAGCGCGCGCCAGTTGAAGCCCAGCCGCTGGTCGATGTTGCGCGACACCTCCGCCACCCGCACCCGCAGGTTGACCTGCGCGGGGGCGGTCACGGTCATGCGGTTGACCACGCGGCTCGCCTCGCCCGCCAGCCCCGCCACGGTCGCGGCGATCGCCTCGGCCTGCTGGGCGGTCTCGACCGCGCCCTCGACCATGATCGAGCCGGGGCCGGAGCTGACCGTCACCTTGGTGTCGGGAAAGCGCGAGGCCAGCATCCGGCGCAACTGCGACAGGTCGTGCTCCACGCTCACGTCGCGCTGGAGCAGGGCAGCCCCCTGATCGTCGAGCGCGAACAGCGTGGTGCGCCCGATGCTCTGGCCGAACACGAAGATCGACTGCGGCCCGGCGATCTGGATGTCGGCGATCTCGGGGTTGGCGACGAACACCGTCGCGGCGGGCTGCGAAAGCTGGATCAGCGAGCCCTGCCCCACCGCCAGCGTCAGCGCGCCGCGATCCTGCGCAAAGGCCGGGGCGCAGAGCAGCGCGGCGGCGGTCGCGGCGAGGGCGTATGCCGGAATCACTGCGTTCATTGGCTGAGGGTCTCCTCGCGCACGCCGCGCAGCACCTTGACGGCGCGGGCGATGGGGGTCGCGTCGGCGATGGGTTCCGGCGCGGTTTCGCGGCCCAGCGCAGCGCGGGTGACGGCGCTCACGTCGCTGGCCCAGGTGGGTTGCGGCGCCAGGCCATCGGCCTCGGCGTCGGGGCGCGCGCCGTCCGGCCCTTGCAGGATCAGGCTGCGCAGCGTCAGCGAAATGGCGCCCAGATTGCGCGCTACGGCGATGATCTCGGCGCCTTCGGGCGGCACCTCCAGCGTGATGGTGCGCGCGATGGTGACGGCGGGGGCGTCCTCGGCGGTCCGCGCCGCCAGATCGCTGCCCAGCTTCTGATCGACCGCGATCACCCGCACATTGCGCAGGATGGTCTCGCTGGCCCAGCGGCGGCCCGGATCGGTCGCGCCCGCCGCTTCCGCGTCAAGCTGCTGCGTCAGCAGCAGATCGACGCGGTCGCCGGGCAGGATCAGCCCCGCGTTGCCCGACACCGCGTCCACCGCCAGCGACACGGCGCGAAACCCCGGCTTCAGCACGGCGGCGAGAAAGCCGTCCTGCCCCGGCGCCAGCAGCGCGCCGCGCCGCACCGGCTGGCCCGCAGGCACCGGCGCGATGATCACCGCGCCGACCATCGCCCCGCCCGCGTCGGTCACATAGTCCTCAGCGACAGCCTCCGCGCTCATCGACTTGAGCGGCGCCTTGGCGTCGTCGAGGAAGGTGCCGACCTGCAGATCCTGCGCCGCCACCCGCACCAGAACCCTGGGCGGCTCGACGGCGCTCTCCGCGGCGCCGATGACGCCGTTATAGACCATGAACGCGACCGCGCTGACGGCGAAGGCGAAGATGATGAGAAGTTTGCCCAGAATGCTCATGTCGCCCTCATGCTCCCGCCGCCAGGGTGAGCGCGCCGCCCACCGCAATCGCCACGCCATAGGGCGCGGAGGTCCGCATCGCCGAGGTCCAGGCGTCCCGCGCCCCGGCGCCCCCGGCCAGCGCGCCGCCCATCCGCCACAGCGCGAAGCTCAGGCCCAGCGCGCCGCCCGCCAGACTGGTCACGATCAG
>CAZRFB010000115.1:0-4112 GCA_964599185.1 uncultured Rhodobacterales bacterium
GATCGGCGGGCTGCTCGCCACCAACGCGGGCGGCGTGAACGTGCTGCGCTATGGCAACGCGCGCGACCTGACGCTGGGGGTGGAGGCGGTGCTGGCCGACGGCTCGGTGCTGCACGGCCTCAAGACGCTGCGCAAGGACAATACCGGCTATGACCTGCGTCATCTGCTGATCGGCTCGGAGGGCACGCTGGGCGTCATCACCGCCGCCGCGCTCAAGCTGCACCCCCGCCCGCGTGAGACGGCGACGGCGTTCTGCGCCACACCCTCGCCGCAGGCCGCCTGCGATCTGCTGCCGCGCCTGCGCGACCGGCTGGGCGAGACGATCTCGGCGTTCGAACTGCTCAGCGCGCAGGGCATGGCGTTTCTGGCCGAGCACTTGCCAGAGGCGCCGCGCCCGCCGGTTCAGAGCGCCTGGTTCGTGCTGGTCGAGGTCGGGGCTGGGCGTGAGTCGGGCGTCGCGGCGGCGCTGGAGGCCGGGCTGGCGGAGGGGCTCGAAGCCGGGCTGGTCACCGATGCGGCGCTGGCGCAGTCACAGGCGCAGGCGCAGGCGTTCTGGCGCATCCGTGAGGACACGCCCGAAGCCAACCGCCGCGTCGGCGCGGTGGCGAGCCACGACGTGTCGCTGCCGCTGGCGGCGCTGCCGCGCTTCATCGAGACGGCGGCGGCGGCGGTGGCGGCGCTCGACCCGGGGCTGCGGATCAACTGTTTTGGCCATATCGGCGACGGCAACCTGCACTACAACATCTTTCCGCCGCAGGGCGTGGCGCGCGACGCCTGCGACGCGCTGCGCCCGCAGGTGGTGCGCGCGGTGCACGATCTGGTCGATCAATATGGGGGGTCGGTCTCGGCGGAGCACGGAATCGGCCGATTCAAGACCGGCGATCTGGCGCGTTACGGCGATCCGGCCAAGCTGAAGGCGATGGCGGCGATCAAGGCTGCGCTCGACCCGCTGGGCATCCTCAACCCCGGCGCGATGATCGCCGACGCGAAAGACGACGCGGCGTGACGGGGGCGGCGTGACGGCGGCGGCGCGACGGGGGCGCCATGACGGCGGCGGCGTGAGGGTTGCGCCGACCCCGTCCGCCCCCCTCGACAGGAGGGGGGCGGCGGGGTCGGAACGCCACGCAGACCCCGACGCAACGCAACCACCGGCGCTTGCGCCATCGCGATCTCTAAAGGCAAAGGGTAAGTTTGCCGTTAGGATCACGCCGCAGGTTCGACTCAAATTGCGCCATCGCGCGGCGGTTACTCGGACAGGTCCATCATCTTGCGCGCATGGCTGGGGATGTCGGCGCGCGTGAGGCCGATCTGGGCGAGTTGCGCGTCGTTCATCGCATGAAGAACCTGCGTCATCCGCGCGATCTGCACCGCGCGAAACGCGCCGCCGAAAAAGTGGCCGACGGCGGCGAGCGCCGCGCGCACGCCATGGGCGGCGGGCTGTGAGGCGGGGGCGATGTAAGCCATGGATAATCCTCCTGTTCAGACGCGCGCGGCGGCGTCGCGCGCGATCTGCGCGATGTCGCAGCGGCTGAAGCCGATGTCGGAAAGCTCACGGTCGCTGAGGCCGTCGAGCTCACGCCAGGTCTGCAGATAGGCGGCCCGGCGGCGCGCCCATGCGGCGTAGCGGGCGCGCAGGTTGTCGAGCGCGCCGGAAAGGCTCGCGGTCGCGCCGCCGCGACCCTGGCGGATGATGCTGGTTGCGGACATGGTCTGTCTCCTGTCGCCTTGGGTTCGCGCGCCTGACGGTCAGGCGCGAAATCGGTGAAGCCCCGGCGTTTCCCCTCGTGCGGCGGCTTTAGCGGTCTGTCGCCGCGTTCCCTGTCCGCACTCGTGATGTTGCATCGCACAAATTAGTGGTCATGGTGTTGACGGGAAACCCGCGCGACGGTGAAAGCGGCTTTGCGTTCGGGTCACAACGGTCCTGATTGCGGACCTTTGCAGCGGAGAGGCCGGTGGAGCTTTCGTCACGCATGATCCTGTTCGCGCAGGTGGTGGAGGGCGGCAGCTTCTCCGCCGCCGCGCGCGCGGCGGGCCACGCGCCCTCCGCCGTCAGCCGTCAGATCGCGCTGCTGGAGGACGGGCTGGGGGTGCGGCTGCTCAACCGCACGCAAAGCGGCATCACGCTGACCGAGGCGGGCGCGGCGTTTCACGCCCGCTGCGCCGAGGTCGCGGCGCTGGTGGCGGAGGCGGAGGGCGCGGTGGCGGGCCTTGGCGCCGCGCCGCGCGGGGCGCTGCGGGTGGCGGCGACCGTCGCCTTCGCCAAGGCGCAGCTTCTGCCGATCCTGCCCGCGTTCCTTGCGCGCCATCCCGAGATCACGCTGACGCTGAGCCTGACCGACCGCCCGGTGGACCTGGCGGCGGAGAACATCGACGTGGCGATCCGCTTCACCGAGCAGATCGGCGAAGCGGCGGTGGTGGCGCGCAAGCTGGCGCACAACCGCCGCGTGATCTGCGCGGCGCCGTCCTACCTCGCCGCGCACGGAACGCCGCAGACGCCGGACGATCTGGTGCGGCACAATTGTTTGCGGCTGTCGAGCGTGGCGCGCTGGAACGACTGGGGGCTGACCGGCGCCGACGGCCACCCGGCGCCGATCAGCGGCAATTTCGAGGCCAACGACGCCGACGCGGTCTATCACGCCACGCTGGCGGGCGTGGGCGTGGCGCGGCTGTCGTCGTATCTGGTGATGGAGGACATCCGCGCCGGGCGGCTGACGCGGGTGCTGCCCGGCTACGCCAGCGACGACAGCGACATCTTCGCGCTGTATCTCGACCGGCGGAACCTGTTGCCGCGCATCCGGGTGTTCATCGACCACCTGACCGCGCATTTCGGCCCCGTCCCGCCATGGGAGCGGGAGGGCGGCTGAAGCGGGCCGAGAGCGTCCCGGCCCGCTTCAGCCGCGCCGCCGTCAGGCCTTCGGCCCGGCGTATGTCAGGCGCAGATGCTCCAGCCCCACCGCCGCACCGACGCCGGCGCCGCCCGAAAGCACGGCGGGTTGCAGCGTAAAGGAGTTGTCGCCGCCGCCCACCAGCACCTTGGCGCCCACCGCCACGCCCAGCGCGGCGTCGGCGCTGGCGCCGACATAGGCGCCGTCGAGCGCGCCCGGCGCGGTGTCGTTGCTGGGCGCGAACACCACCCAGACCAGTTCATTCTGGTTGATCACGGTCAGATCGACGCCGATCTTGTCGATGGCGCCGGTGTAATGCTCGGTGGCGCCGTCGCCGCCGGGCGCATAGACGCAATCGAAGGTGCTGCCGGACACCAGCACCAGATTGGTCGATGAGGTCAGCGTGCAGGTCAGCGCGCCGACCTTCACCCCGGCGTCTCCGGCCAGCGCCGCCCCGGCGCCGACGATGGCGACAGCTGCGGCTGCGGCGAGTGTGATCGAGCGGCTCATGGCGAATGCTCCCCCAGAGGTTGCGATGCCCCTGAGATGGCGACGCCGCGCCGCCCGCGTCAGCCCCGTTCACCGCAACGTGGCGCGCCCTGCCAGGCGCCTGCACGGGGCGGTGAAGGCCGTTCAGAAAGTCGCGACCGCCAGATAGGCGGCGCCATCGCCGCGCCTCGGTCGGGAGCAGCCGCAGCGCCCGCCGAAACCGGCTTGGGAATGCGCCGAACCAAGCCCGCTGAGCACGAACACGCCCGCGCAAATTGCCGTCTCGCGCACCGGCGCCGCCATCGGCCCCCCGCTCTCAGCCCAACTGATAGCCCGGCGTCGAGCGCGACAGCGCCACCTCGTCGTCGTCCATGTCCTCGACGATCCCCTCGAACAGCGGCGTGGAGAGATAGCGTTCGCCCGTGTCGGGCAGCATGCACAGGATCACCGTCCCCTCGGGCGCGGTGGCTGCGAGCTGCATCGAGATTGCGAAGGTCGATCCGCCGGAGATGCCGGTGAAGATGCCCTCCTTCTGCGCCAGCGCCTTGGCCCACTTGATCCCGTCCGCGCCTGCGACCGGGATCAGGTCGTCATAGAGCGCGTTGTCGATCGCCTCCTGAAGCACCAGCGGAATGAAATCCGGCGTCCAGCCCTGGATCGGGTGCGGCTCGAACGCGGGGTGGCTGGCGGCGGGCGCGCCGTCCGCAAGGCGCTGCTGCGCGTGACCGCTGGCGATCA
>CAZRFB010000116.1:0-2591 GCA_964599185.1 uncultured Rhodobacterales bacterium
GGCAGGGCGGATCACCGAGCGCACGGCGAACACCGTCATGCCGATCACCACGCCGTTGCGCGGCGCGCGCACGTCAAGCCGCTCCAGCGTCTCCAGCGTGGTCAGCCGCTGCTGGCGCAGCTCCGCCTCGTTGGAGCGCAGGTCGCGCAGCTCCTTGATCGCCTCCTCGCGGCGGGTGGCGTCGCGCCCGACGATCTGGATCTCGATCTCGGTGATGCGCCCGCGCGCCTGCGCGACCTGCGCCAGCAGCGCGCCGAACTGGCCGTCGAGCCGCGCCTTCTCGCGCTCCAGCGCCAGCACGCGGGTGGTCTGGGTCAGGCCTTTCTCCAGCAGCGCGCGCTGATCGACCAGTTCGCTCTCGATGAAGCCCAGTTGCAGCCGCAGCGCCTCGATCTGCGCCTCCGATCCCTTGATCTCGTCGCCGATCTGCACCTGCCGCTCACGCAACTGCTCGGTCTCGCGCCGCGCGGTCTCCAGCCGCGCCGTGAACAGCCCGCGCTGACCCTCGACCAGCAGCGCCACTTCGGGCCGTTCGGCGGCGACCTCCAGCAGCTCGGGGTTGAAGCGGGGCGCGTCGGCGCCGTCCTGCTCGGCCTCCAGCCGCCCGATGCGCGCGAGAATCTCGTAGAGTCGGCCTTCCTGGATCGCCAGTTCGCCGCGCAGCAACCGGTCGTCGAGGCGGATCAGCAAGGCGCCCGCCGCCACTTCGTCGCCCTCCTTGACAAGGATCTCGGCGACCACGCCGCCGTCGGGGTGCTGCACGACCTGCTGGTTGGTCTCGACCTTCAGCCGCCCCGGCGCCACCACCGCGCCGGCGATGGACGCGAACGCCGCCCAGGCGCCAAGGCCGAACACCAGAACAAAGGCCGCGATGGCGCCCAGACGCAGCGCGCCGCCCGCGCTCCACTTGTCTCTCGGGGCGGCGCCGGCGGGGCCTGCGATCAGCGCTGTCATGCGTCGGTCCCCCCCGGCTGCTGCGGTTGCGGCCCCGGTCGGCCGGTTATCTGTGGATGATTGGCGGTCACCTGACGCAGCACCTCCTCCTTGGGCCCGAAGGCGCGCACGGCGCCGCCGTCCAGCATCAGCAGCACGTCGCAGGCGGCGATGGCGCTGGGCCGGTGGGCCATCACCACCGCTGTGCGCCCGCGCTCCCGCAAATCCTTGATCGCGAGCACGAGCGCCTGTTCTCCCTGCGCGTCGAGGTTCGAGTTCGGCTCGTCGAGCACCACCACCGCAGGATCGCCGTAAAGCGCGCGGGCCAGCGCGATGCGCTGGCGCTGTCCGCCTGAAACCCGCGCGCCAGACGGGCCGATGGGGGTGTCATACCCGTTCGGCAGCCGCAGAATCATCTCGTGCGCGCCCGCGCGCCGGGCCGCCGTCACCACCGCCTCCGCGTCGATCTGCGGCGCCAGCCGGGCGATGTTGTCGGCCACCGTGCCGTCGAACAGCGCCACGTCCTGCGGCAGATAGCCGACGTGTCGGCCCAGCGTCTCGTCGGAATACTGGTCGAGCGCGGCCCCGTCGAGCCGCACCGACCCCGCCGCCGGGCGCCATACGCCGACCAGCAGCCGCGCCAGCGTCGATTTTCCCGCCGCCGACGGCCCGATCACGCCCAGCGCCTGACCCGGCTCCACCCGGAACGACACGTTGCGCAGCGTCGGGTTGCGCACGCCGGGCGGCGCGGCGGTCACGCCCTGCGCCTCCAGCAGCCCCTTCGGCGCGGGCAGCGGCGTATGCTTGGGCTCGGGCGGTGTGGTCGAGAGCAGTTCCTTGAGGCTCGACCAGCCCTTGAAGGCGCGCTGCATCACCGCCCACTGGCCGATCGCCTGCTCCACCGGCGCCAGCGCCCTGCCCATCAGGATCGAGCCGGCGATCATCACGCCCGCGGAGATCGTGCCCTCGATCGCCAGCAGGGCGCCGAGGCCGAGCATCGCGGATTGCAGAAAGAATCGCAGCGTCTTGGAGGTGACGGCGTAGCCCGAGGTGGCGTCCGACGCCGCGATCTGCGCCCCCAGCGCGCCGTCGCGCAGCTTCGCCCAGCGGTCGAGCGCGGCGGTGCGCATGCCCATGCCCTGCACCGTCTCGCCTTCGCGGCGCAGGATCTCGGCGAATCCTTCGGAGCGCGCCGAGGCTTCGGCGGATGCGCCCAGCGGCGCGCGGGCGCGCCGCTCGTTCAGAATCGCGATGATGAACAGCACCAGCCCGCCGCCAATGGCCAGCAGCCCCAGGCTCCAGTGGAACATGAAGATCAGCCCAAGGAACAGCGGCGCCCAGGGCGCGTCGAAAAAGGCGAACGGCGCCGGGCCGGACAGCGCGCGCTGGATCGATTCGAGGTCGCGCAGCCCCGAGCTTGGCTTGCCGCGCTCATCGGGCGAGATCGCGCGGCGCAGCACCGCGTCGAAAACCCGCCGGTCGAGCAGCGCCTGAAACCGGGCGCCGGCGCGCGACAACACCCGCGTCCGCGCGAAATCCAGCACGCCCATCAGCGCAAACAGCGCCGTGATCAGCAAAAACAGCGTCAGCAGCGTCGCCTCCGACCGGCTGGCGAGCACCCGGTCATAGACCTGGAGCATGAACAGCGGCCCGGTCAG
>CAZRFB010000117.1:0-4522 GCA_964599185.1 uncultured Rhodobacterales bacterium
GCGATGGTCTCGAGTTCGACCGCCAGCCACATCGCCTTGTCGAGACTGGCGCCGGTGGCGATCATGCCGTGGTTGGCCAGCAGACAGCCGGTGCGCCCCTCCAGCGCCGCGATGGCGTGGCGTGACAGCGCCTCGGTGCCGAAGGTGGCGTAGTCGGCGCAGCGGATGTCCATGCCGCCGAACGCCGCCATCATGTAGTGGCAAGCCGGGATCGGCTTGCGCGCGATGGCGAGCACGGTGGCGTAGGTGGCGTGGGTGTGCACCACGGCGCCGATCTCGGGCCGGGCGCGCAGGATGTCGAGGTGAAAGCGCCACTCGGTGGAGGGCTTGAGCGGCCCCTCCCACGCGCCATACTCGCCGTCGATCGGCATCGAGGCGATCATCTCCGGCTCCATCGCGTCATAGGGCGTCGCCGAGGGCGAGATCAGCATCCGGTCGCCGAAGCGCGCCGAGATGTTGCCCGAGGTGCCCTGGTTCAGCCCGGAGGCGTTCATCCAGCGGCACTTGGCGATGATCTGCTCGCGCAGCGCGCGTTCCTCTTTCTTCATGGCTCTTGATCCTGTCTTCAACACGGGTTGCGCGGCGGCTCGCCGCTAAGGTGACGGCGCACTTCCTCGGCCGCCTGCGCGGCGGCGATCTTCACGGTTTTCAGCGACGCGCCCGCGATGTGCGGGGTCAGCGTCACGTTGGGCAGTTTCAGCAGGTCCCAGTCCGGCGGGGCGGGCTCCACCGCAAAGGTCTCCAGCATCGCGCCGCGAAGATGGCCGGAGGCGAGCGCATCGTAAAGCGCTCCGTAGTCCACCATCGGCCCGCGCGCGGTGTTGACGAAGATCGCGCCGGGCTTCATCGCCGCGAAGGCGGCGGCGTCGATGAAGCCGGTGGTCTCGGGCGTGACGCGCGCGTGCAGCGTCACCACGTCCGCCTGCGCCAGCAGCGTCTCACGGTCCACCAGCCGCACCCCGTCCGCCGCGTCCGCCGCCGAGAGCTGCACATAGGGGTCGGCCACCCGCACCTGCGCCCCGAACGCGCGCAGCAGCCGCACGACGCGGGTTCCCACCGCGCCATAGCCGATCACGCCGACGGTCATCTCCGACAATTCCATGCCCGTCACATCGGCGCGGTAGAGATCGCCGCGCCACTCGCCGCGCCTGAGCGCGTCGTGGCCGCGGGTGATGTTGCGGGTCTCCGCCAGGATCGCGCCCAGCGTGAACTCGGCGACGGCGGAGGCGTTGCGCCCCGGCGTGTTGACAACCGTCACGCCGTGGGCGCGGGCGGCCTCCATGTCGATGTTGACCGGCCCGCCGCGCGACACCGCCACCAGCTTCAGCCCCGGCATCCGGTCGAACATCGCCGCCGACAGCGGCGCCAGATGCGTCACCAGAACCGGCGCGGCGCCGACATGCGCCACCACCTGATCGGGGTCGCCCATGTATTCCTTCAGCCCCGCCATGCCCGGCTCGGCGTAGCCGTGCGCCATCGGCTCGTCGGGCCAGGGCAGGTCGAGCAGGCGGCAGCGCACCGCGTCGCCGCAGGCCTCCAGCAGCGCGCTCTCGAACATCGCCGACAGCATGAAATGGTCGCCGATGATCGCGACCTCGGTCGCCTCGTTCGCCGTCATCGCCCCCTCCTCGCCGCCGCCAGATCGCGCCAGACCGGCGCCAGAGCCTCGCGCGTGGCGCGATAGACCGGATAGAGCCGGTCATAGAGCGCCGCGAGATCGGGGTCGGGCGGCTCCGCCGCGCCCAGATGCGGCGCCACCCACTCCGCCACGCAGGCGTCGATGTCGCAGTAGAGCCCCTGTTGCAGCGCCGCCATCATCACCGCCCCCGCCGCCCCAGGTTCTGCGCGGCGCACGACGCGCACGCTGGCGCCCAGCGTCGCCGCGAGGATCCGCCGCGCGGCGGCGGAGCGCGCGGCGCCGCCCGCCAGTCGCACTTCCGCCGGGATCGGCCCCATCGCGGCGTAGCAATCGCGCGCCGACAGCGCGAGGCCCTCGAACACGGCGCGCGCCATGTCGAACCAGCCGACGCTCTGATCCAGCCCGGTGAAGCTGGCGCGCGCGTCGGGCTCGGCGAACGGGCCGCGCTCGCCCGCCGCCGAAATGTAGGGGTGATAAAGCGCCGCGCCGGGGCGGGCGGCCAACACGCGCGCGTCCAGCCCGGCCAGCAGATCGGCGCGGCTGCGCGTCACGCCCTCCGCCTCCAGCACGCCGCGCGCCAGATCGAGCAGCCAGTCCACGTTCAGGGTCGCGGCCATGTTGGTCTGCATTTGCGCATAGGCCGCGCCGGGGAACGCCATGACATAGCCGCAGCGGTCCGGGTTCAGCCGCACGGCGCCCGCGTCGGCGGCGAAGCTCATGTGCATCCCGGTCGAGCCCAGCACGGTGAGGCCCGGGCGCGCCGCGCGGTCGTGCAGCCCGGCGCCCAGCGCGGTGCACATGATATCGACATAGCCCAGACACACCGGCAGCCCTTGCGGCAGGCCGGTCTGCGCCGCCGCCTGCGCCGTCAGCGCGCCCGCCTTGCGCGCGCCGTCCACGATCGGCGGCAGCAGGCGCTTCAGGTCGTCCAGCTCCAGCGCCGCGATCACGGCGTCGGAATAGGCGCGGGTGCGGAAGTCGCCGAAGGTGAACACGCCTTCGGTGGGACAGGTGGCGCGGTCGCCGGTCAGGCGGAAATACAGCCAGTCCTTGGGGTGCAGCGCGGTCGCCGCACGCGCCAGCAGCGCCGGCGCGTGCGCCTTCATCCAGCGCAGGTGGGTGCGCATCTGGCAGACGTTCACCCCGGCGCCGGTGGTCCGGTAGATCAGATCGGCGCCGGGCGAGGCGGCGATGGCGCGCGCCTCGGCCCCGGCGCGCCCGTCCAGCCACAGCCAGCCGTCGTGGACCGGCGCGCCTTCGGCGTCGATCAGCCAGCAGCCGTCGCCCTGCCCGGTGACCGCGAGCGCGGCGGTGCGCGCGGAGAGGCCGGGGTTGGTCTCGACCAGTTCGCGCAGCACCGCCGCCACATCCGCCCATGTCCGACGCATGTCCTGTTCGGCGCCGCCATCGGGCAGGGTGGTCCAGGCGTTGGGGCGGCTGGCGACGGCGATCTCGCGCCCGTCCGCTTCGAACGCCACCGCCTTGATGACGGAGGTGCCCGCGTCCACCCCGATCAGCGCCGCCCCGCTCACGCCAGCCGCCCCCCGTGGCTGAGCGCCGCGCCGCTGGCGGCGTCGAAGATGTGCAGGTCGTCCGCCGCGAAGGCGACGTCGATGCGGTCGCCCTCGGCCAGCGGCGCGCGGTCGTGCTCCACCGTCACCAGCGTCGCGCCTGCGAAGTCGGCGGCGATGTGGGACTGGTCGCCCAGCCACTGGTTCGCCGTCACCCGCGCAGGCGCGCCGTCCTGCGTCAGCCGAACTGCGTGCGGGCGCACGCCCAGCACCACTGCGCCGCACTTCAGCATCGCGTCGCGCGCGGCGGGCTCGAAGTCGGCGGCGGCGTAGTCCAGCGCCACGCCGTCGCCAAGCGTCAGGCGGATCGCGTCGCCTTCCGCGCGCGCGGCGGCGGGAAACACGTTCATCGGCGGCTCGCCGATGAACGTGCCGGTGAACAGGTTGGCGGGACGCTGTTTCAGCTCCAGCGGCGTTGCGAATTGTTGCAGCACGCCGCCCTCCATCACCGCGATGCGGTCGGCCAGCGCGTTCGCCTCGGTCTGGTCGTGGGTGACGAGGATCGCGGTCATGCCGCGCTCCTTGATGAAATGCTTGATGCGGCCGCGCAGCAGGGCGCGCAACTGCGGCTCAAGCTGGCCCATCGGCTCGTCGAGCAGGTGCAGGTCGGCTTGCCGGATCAGCGCGCGGCCAAGGCTCGCGCGCTGCTGCTGGCCGCCGGAGATCGATGAGGGATAGCGGTCGAGCAGCGCGCCGATGTCGAGCAGGCGGGCGACCTCATCGACGCGGGCCGCCACGTCCTCGCGCGCCACGCGGGCGGATTTCAGCGCAAACGCGATGTTCTCGCGCACCGTCAGCGGCGGGTAGAGCGAATAGCCCTCGAACGCCATCGCCACGCCGCGCTTCGCCGGGGCGAGGCGGTGGACCTCGCGCCCCTTGAGGCGGATCGCGCCGCCGCTGACCGCCTCGAAGCCCGCGATCATGCGCAGCGTCGAGGTCTTGCCGCATCCCGAGGAGCCGAGCAGCGCGACGATCTCGCCCTCCGCCACGGTCATGTCGAGCGCGCGCACCGCGTGGATCGGTTGCGCGCCGTCGGGGTTGTAGATCTTGGAGACCCGCTCCAGAACCAGCGCCGCCTCGCTCATGCCGCAGCCCCCCGTTTCGCAGTCCCCCGTTGCGCCGCGTCCGGCGCGCGCGGCGCGATGCGGGCGCCGGTCTCGCGGTCGAACAACAGGGCGTGGGCGGCGTCGATGGCGATATGCGCCGGGCCTTCCGCCGGGCCGGGCGCGCCCGCCGGGCGCGACACCAGGATCTCGCGCCCGCGCCTGGTGACGGTCAGCGAGACCACCTTTTCGTTGAGCGGCGTCTCCGC
>CAZRFB010000118.1:0-15400 GCA_964599185.1 uncultured Rhodobacterales bacterium
GGCGTAGTGGACGTAGGGCGTCGCCTGATCGGGATTGTCCGGTATCTCCTGCCAGATGACATAGCCGACGCGGTCGATGATCTGGCGCAGGAAATCGGCGGCCAGCGGCCCCTCGATGGATTGCAGCTGCGGCGAGATGTCGGTCATGTCCAGTGTCGCCAGCGCCCGCTCGCGTCCGTCGCCGTCCCAGTTCGCCACGCCGCTCAGGAAGTCGTGCATCACCGCGCGCGGATGGTTCAGCCGACCGGCGCTATAGGCGGCGTAGTTCTCGAAGCCGAGCGCCGACAGCGCCGAGGTCAGCGCCGCCTCGATCTCGGCGCGCGGCGGCAGCGTCAGCCGCCAACTGCCCGGTTCGACTTCGACGAAGCGAATTTCGGTGCGCCAGGAAGACCCCGCAGGCCCCACGCTGAACCGCGCCGCGCCGTTCTCGCCCGTCGCCGGGGCGTCGTTGATGCGGAATGTCATCATGTCGAGCAGGCGGGTGAAAAGCTGCCGCCGCTGGCCCCGCCGCCGATTGCTGTCGTCCTCGTCCGCTTCGTAATGCAGCAGCGGCCCCCAGACCAGCGAGGCGTCGGACTGCCCCTCGACGGTCGCGTTCGCCGCCGCGACCACGGTGCGCAGCGTCTCGCGCGGAGTGTCGTCGCGGGTGAACGGCGTGGGGCTGGAGCGCGCCTCGTCCAGCCGCGCGCCGTTCCAGTATTCGCCGTTGCCAAACCGCCCGGCGAAGCTCTGGCCGTCGCGCGACAGGGCGAAAGTGAACACGCCGTCGGCGTCGGGCTCGCGCCAGACGCCGGTCAGCACCCGCCCGTCCACCGTCGCCTCGATGCGCCCGTCGCCGGGGGTATAGCCGCCAACCACGCGGTCGCCGAGCTGCTCCAGCGTCATCAGCGCCTGACCATCGCGCCAGAAGCCGCGCCAGTCGCCGCTCCAGTTGACCGGGGCCTCCTGCGCGCGCCCCGGGTCGGCGGCTAGCGAGAGCAGCATAAGAAGGCAGAGGAGTTTTTTCATGCGTGATCGCCTTTCGCGCTGTCGCCGGTCATCGCACGGCGCGCCGCACGGCGCAGTCTGGGATACGCCGCGCGGCCCGGTCAATAACCGCGCGCCGGGGAGGCGCGCGTCACGCCTGCATCAGCGCCCGCCGCAGCGCGGGCGGCAGGCGCGCGGCCTTGCCTGACGCATCGACCAGCGCCAGCGTCACCCGTGCTTCGGCCAGCGTCGTCTCGCCGCGCGCGACGCGCTGATCCATCACCACCGAGGCCCCGCCCAGCCGCGCAAGCGCCGTCTCCACCGTCAGCAGATCGTCGAACGCGGCGGGGCGGCGATAGTCGATCTCGACCCGCGTCACCACGAACGCCAGCCCCTGCTCCGCCTTCAGCCGCCCCTGATCGACGCCCAGCGCGCGCAGCGCCTCGGTGCGGCCGCGCTCGATGAATTTCAGGTAGTTGGCATAATAGACCACGCCGGCGAAGTCGGTGTCCTCATAATAGACCCGCAGCGTCAGGCGGTGCGGCGCCGCGTCTGCCGTCACGCGCCCTGCCACGCCTGCCGTCACGCTTCTGCGCCGCGCAGCTCCAGCGCCAGCGCGTGGACCGGCCCGGCCAGTTCCTCGGCCAGCACCTTGTTGACCGCGCGCTGGCTGGCGACGCGGCTCTGGCCGTCGAAGGCGCGCGCGGTCATGCGCACGCGGAAATGCGTCTCGCCGCCCTCGCGCCAGCCACCGTGGCCGCGGTGCTGCTCGCTTTCGTCCAGCACCTCCAGCGCCTGCGGCTGGAACGCCGCCTGAAGCTTTTCGCGCATCACCGCCGCAACTTTTCCCATCGTCCCGCTCCTTGTGCTTGGCCCCGGCGCGCGCTGCGCTAGACTGCACCGCCAGTCACACCGGAGAGTCCGTCGATGCGCGCCCGCTCGCCCCTTGAGTATGACGTCAGCGTGAGCGCCGACAAGGCGCGGCGCGCGCGGCGGCGGACCGGGCTTTCCGGCGCGGTCGAAGGCGCCGCGCGGCTGTGCGAGGACCCGCAGTGCGACCGCCCCGGCCTGTATCGCGCGCCAAAGGGGCCGGACACGCTCAACAGCTATCGCTGGTTCTGTCTCGACCATGTGCGCGAATACAACGCGCGCTGGAATTTCTTCGCCAACCTCGACGAGAACGCCTTCGAGGCGCAGACCGAGGCGGCCCGGTTGTGGGAGCGGCCGACCTGGCGGCTGGGCCAGCAGCCGCGCGCGCCCATGGGCGCGGAGCCGCATGGCGACGGGCGCGCGTGGGAGCGATTCGGCTTCGCCGACCCGCTCGATGTGCTGGGCCAGAACGCCACGCTCAACCCCGGCCGCGCCCGCGCCGACGCGCCGCAGAAGGTGCGCCTGCCGCAGAACGTGATGAGCGCGCTGGAGGTGCTGGGCGCGGCGCAGACCGAGAGCCGCGCCGAGATCCGCAAGAAATATCGCGCGCTGGTCAAACACCTGCACCCCGACATGAACGGCGGCGACCGGCGTGAGGAGGGCCGCTTGCGCCGCGTGCTGTGGGCGTGGGAGCAGATCCGCGAGAACCGCCACTTCAAGGGATAGCGCGGCCCCCTGATGTGAAGCCATGGCGCCGAAGCCCCCGCCTTGCGCCGCCCGCCGCCCGGCCTATGCTGCGCCGCGATCTGTGAATGAGGAATACAGCCATGGCCGACGGCGCCAGCACGCCTGAACAAAGCCCCACCGTCGATATCGACGTGCGCCAGACCTTCGGTCTCGACATCGACATGACCGTGAAGGGCTTTTCCACGCCGACCGACCGGGTGCCGAGCTTCGACCCGACCTATCGCTTTGACCGCGACACCACGCTGGCGATCCTGGCCGGGTTCGCGCACAACCGCCGCGTGATGATCCAGGGCTATCACGGCACCGGCAAATCGACGCACATCGAACAGGTGGCGGCGCGGCTCAACTGGCCCTGCGTGCGGGTGAACCTCGACAGCCACATCAGCCGCATCGACCTGATCGGCAAGGACGCCATCCGCCTGCGCGACGGCGTGCAGGTGACCGAGTTTCAGGAGGGCATCCTGCCCTGGGCGCTGCGCAACCCCGCCGCCATCGTGTTCGACGAATACGATGCGGGCCGCCCGGACGTGATGTTCGTGATCCAGCGCGTGCTGGAGACCGACGGCAAGCTGACGCTGCTCGACCAGAACACGGTGATCACGCCGCATCCGTATTTCCGGCTGTTCGCCACCGCCAACACGGTTGGCCTGGGCGACACCACCGGGCTTTATCACGGCACCCAGCAGATCAATCAGGGCCAGATGGACCGCTGGTCGCTGGTGGCGACGCTCAACTATCTGCCGCACGCGGCGGAAGTGGACATCGTGCTGTCGAAGTGCCCCGACTACGCCGCCACGCCGCAGGGCCGCACCACGGTCGGGCGCATGGTGACGGTGGCCGACCTGACGCGCTCGGCGTTCATGAACGGCGATCTCTCGACGGTGATGAGCCCGCGCACGGTGATCGCCTGGGCCGAGAACGCGCGCATCTTCGGCGATGTCGGCTTCGCCTTCCGGCTGAGTTTTCTCAACAAGTGCGACGAGCTGGAGCGCCAGACGGTCGCGGAGTTCTATCAGCGCTGCTTCGGCGCGGAACTGCCGGAAAGCGCGGCGAGCGTGTCGCTGGGCTGAAGGGATCGCGGCGGGCGGACTCACATTCCGGCCAAATATGGCGTATGATGGCCTAAAGATGTCCATTCAGGGGCATTGGAGGCCGAAAGATATGGTGTTCGCGCGTGTAGCCGCCCGTTGCGCGGCAGTGCTGGCGCTCTCTCTTCTCTACTTGTCGGTTACGCCGGTCGCGGCGCAGACCGACAGTTCACCGCCCATCGAGGCCGCCGCCGCAGAGGACGCCGCGGCAGCCGATGCGCAGACCGCCGAGGATAACGAGGCCGAGGCGCTGCTCGCACTGATGCAGGCGCCGTGGACCGGCGACCTCGACGGGATCGTGGCGCGCGGATTCCTGCGGATCGGCGTCGCCTATGGCGCGATCTTCTTCAACACCGATGGTCCCCGCGAATACGGCCTGAACGTTGACGTCGCGCAGGAGTTCCAGAAGCACCTTCGCAAGACGCTGGGCAAGCCTGCGGCGAACCTCACGGTGGTTCTGGCGCCGCTGCCGCGCGACAAGCTGATCCCGGCGCTGGTCGGCGGCCATGTCGATCTGCTGACGGCCAATCTCACGATCACGCCCGAGCGGCTGGCGCAGGTGGATTTCGGGGCGCCTGGGGCGCATAACGTGCGCGAACTGGTGGTGACCGGCCCTTCGGCCCCGTTGATCGCGACGCTTGACGATCTGGCGAATGTGGAGCTGCACGTCCGCGCCTCCAGCAGCTACCACGAACATCTGAAGGCGCTGGACGCGCGGCGCCGCGCCGAGGGCAAGGCGCCGCTGACCATCGTCGCGGTGGAGCAGAGCCTCGAAGACGAGGACATCGTCGAACTTGTTCATCTGGGGGTGCTGCCGGCGACAGTGGTCGATGACCACAAGGCGCTGCTATTCGTGAAGATTTTTGACAAGGCGGTGGCGCGCGAGGATCTCGCCGTCAACGAGGGCGGCGAGATCGCCTGGGCGATGCGCAAGGGCTCGCCAAAGCTGATGGCGGCGGCCAACGGCTTCATGAAGGTGGCGCATGTCGGCACGAAGCTCGGCAACATATTGACCAACAAGTATTTCAAGGATGCGGATCGCATCCGCTCGGCTCTGGACCCCGACGCATTGTCGCGGTTCGAGCAGGTGATCGGCTTCATCCGCGACAACGCCGGCAAGTACGATTTCGACGCGCTGCTGATCGCGGCGCAGGGCTATCAGGAGTCCGGTCTCGACCAGAAGAAGCGCAGCCCCGTCGGCGCCGTCGGCGTGATGCAGGTGATGCCCGCCACGGCGGGCGATCCCAACGTCGCGATCCGCGACATCCATATCGCCGAGCGCAACGTCGAGGCGGGCGTCAAGTATCTGCGCTTTCTGCGCGAGCGGTATTTCGACGATCCCGCCATCAGCCCGCTCGACAAGGTGCTGTTCTCGTTCGCCGCCTACAACGCCGGGCCGGGCAACATCGCGAAATCGCGCCGTCGCGCCGAGAAGATGGGGCTGGACCCCAATGTCTGGTTCGGCAACGTCGAGATCGCGACGGCGAAGGCGGTCAGCCGCGAACCGGTGGTCTATGTGCGCAACATCATGAAGTATTATGTGACCTACCGGGTCGCCGAGGCGCGCAAGGCGGCGCGCTCGAACTGACCCGCGCTGGCCTGACCCGCGCTGGCGCCGCCTTGCGCAGCGCCGCGCCACGGGTATGGTGCGGCGCTGACGACAGGCGTGGAGAATGCGACGTGACGCCACCGATGCACCCGCGCGCGGCGGCGCGGCGATGACCACCAGGCTCGACAACCCGGCGGAGCCGTTCAAGAAGGCGCTGGCGGAGGCGACGCGGGCGCTGGCGGGCGACGCCGATCTGGGCGTGACCTATTCCGCCGATCCGCCGGGCCTGTCCAACGACACGCTGCGCCTGCCGATGGTGTCGCGCAAGATGACGCGGGCGGAGGTGATGCTGGCGCGCGGCGCGGCTGACGCCGCGGCGCTGCGGCTGCGCTATCACGACGCCGCCGCCCACGCCCGCTACGCCCCGCCGGGCGAGATGGCGCGCGCGATCTATGACGCCTGCGAGAAGGCGCGCTGCGAGGCGCTGGGCGCGCGCGCCATGCCGGGCGTCGGCGACAACCTCGACGCCCGGCTGGCCGACGAGGCGAAGCGGCGCGGCTTCGAGATGATGCGCTCGGTCGAAGATGCGCCGCTGGCCGAGGCCGCCGCCAGCGCGCTGCGCGCGCGGATTTCGGGGCGCGCCACGCCGCCGGGCGCCGCCAACGTGCAGGCGCTTTGGCAGGGGTTTCTCGACGACAAGGCGGCCGACAGCCTGCCCCGGATGGCCGAGGCCGCCGACGATCAGGCGGCCTTCGCCAGGGCCGCGCGCCGGGTGATCGCCGATCTGGGCTACGCCGACCAGCTGGGCGAGGACCCCGACGCCGAGGACGACGCCGAGAACGAGGACGGCGAGGACGACGATCAGGACCAGCCCCCCGAGGAGGGCGGCGACGAGGAGCAGGAGCCGTCGGAGGATCAGGAATACGCCCCCGACGACCAGCGCAGCCAGGAGAGCAAGCAGGCTTCGGCGGATGTGTCCTTCGACGAGATGGACGACGCCGACGAGGACGCCGAGGCGGCGCAGGACGACGAGGGCGACATGCCGCCACCGCCGCCGCCCGCGCCCGACAGCGAGGCCAGCCCCGACTACAAGGTGTTCTCGAAGGCGGCGGACGAGGTGGTGACGGCGGAGGCGCTGTGCGACGAGGCCGAGCTCGACCGGCTGCGCGGCTATCTCGACAAGCAGCTTGAGCCGCTGAAGGGCGCGGTGTCGCGGCTGGCCAACAAGCTCCAGCGCCGCCTTCAGGCCCAGCAGAACCGCGCGTGGCAGTTCGACCTTGAGGAAGGCATCCTCGACGCCGGGCGGCTGGCGCGTGTCGTGGTCAGCCCCACCACGCCGCTCAGCTTCAAGGTCGAGAAGGACACCGAGTTCCGCGACACCGTGGTGACGCTGCTGCTCGACAACTCCGGCTCGATGCGTGGCCGCCCGATCTCGATCGCCGCGATCTGCGCCGACGTGCTGGCGCGCACGCTGGAGCGCTGTCAGGTCAAGGTCGAGATCCTCGGCTTCACCACGCGGCAGTGGAAGGGCGGGCAGGCGCGCGAGGCGTGGCTCAAGGCCGGGCGGCCCGCCAATCCGGGGCGGCTGAACGACCTGCGCCACATCATCTACAAGAGCGCCGACGCGCCGTGGCGGCGGGCGCGGCGCAACCTCGGGCTGATGATGCGCGAGGGGCTGCTGAAGGAGAACATCGACGGCGAGGCGCTGGAATGGGCGCACAAGCGGCTCCAGGGCAGGCCCGAGCAGCGCAAGATTCTGGTGGTGATCTCCGACGGCGCGCCGGTGGATGATTCGACGCTGTCGGTGAACCCCTCCACCTATCTCGAACGCCACCTGCGCGACGTGATCGCGATGATCGAGCGGCGGCGCGCGGCGGAGCTGATCGCCATCGGCATCGGCCATGACGTGACGCGCTATTACAGCCGCGCCGTCACCATCACCGATGTCGAGCAACTGGCGGGCGCGCTGACCGAACAGCTCGCCGCGCTGTTCGAGGCGCGCCCCGGCGGCGGACCGAGGGGGCGGCGGCGGGCGGCCTGACGGCGGCGCGGCGCTGCGGGCCGTCCGGCCCCGGTCCATGACGCTTTCGTGTGGGCGCGCGCTATGTATTTTGTTCAGGCAGGCGATTATTTACCTTAGCAATGCGTTATGATCCTCAGCGGCGGCGATCGGCGGAGCAGGGCATGAAGGCGGTCGGACGGACGGCCACGGCGGCGGGGATGGCGGCGGGGATGCTTCTGGGCTGCGCGCTGTCGGCGCCTGCGGCCGCAGAAGGCGCCTTGCCCGGCCTCGTGCCCACTTTCGACGTGACCGTGCGCGGCGACGCCGACGCGCCGGTGCGCATCGGCCATTTCACCCCGCGCGTCGCCGCCGCCCAGGCGCTTCAGCCCTCCGCCGTCGGCGGCGACGCGGGCGCGGTTCTGGCGCTGGGCGCGCGCTGGGATGAGGCGGTCGAGCGGGCGCTGGGGTTTGACGCCGCCATCGGGATTTCCGGCGCGGTGCTGATGGATGATCTGACCCGCGCGACCGAAGGCGTCGCCTTTGGCGCCACGATCAGCGCGCTGGGCGTGGACCTGAGCGGGCGCTATGCGCAGCGCGACGGCGCCGCCGCCGACACGCTGTCGTTCGGCGCCGCCGTGGCGTCAGGCGGATGGACGCTGGGCGGCGCGGTGTCGCTGGGCGTGGAGACCAGCGGCGAGGGCGCGCAGCCGGGCGCCAGCGTCGAGGCGTCCTATGCGCTGACGCCGGGCCTGCGCGTCGGCGGCGTGGTCGCGTTCGGCGACGACGCGCAGGCCGGGGCGCGCAACGCGGGCGCGCGTGACGCAAGGGCGCGTGACGCGGGCGCGGTGTCGGCCGGCATGTCGATGCGGCTGGACTTCTAACCGGCGTCGCCATGCGCTAAGTCCCGAACGCTGCGGGTGCGACGACGGGGGATGCCATGGGGCTTGAGCGGATCAGGGCGCGGATCGCGGCGGCGGAGGCGGCGGCGGGGCGCGCGCCCGGCTCGGTCACGCTGATCGCGGTCTCCAAGGTGCAGCCCCTCGCGCGCATCGAGGCGGCGCTCGACGCCGGGCAGCGCATCTTTGGCGAGAATCGCGTGCAGGAGGCGGCGGGAAAATGGCCCGCGCTGGCCGGGCGCTATCCTGGCGTGGAACTGCATCTGATCGGCCCGCTCCAGACCAACAAGGCGCGGCAGGCGGTGGCGCTGTTCGACGCGATCCAGACGCTCGACCGCCCGAGGCTGGCGGCGAAGCTCGCCGACGCCATGGCCGAGACGGGCCGCGCGCCCGCGCTGTTCGTACAGGTCAACACCGGGGCGGAGCCGCAGAAGGCGGGGGTGCTCCCGGCGGACGCCGACGCCTTCATCGCCGCCTGCCGCGCCGAGTATGGCCTGAGCGTCGCGGGGTTGATGGCGATCCCGCCCGACGGCGAGGATCCGGTCCCGCATTTCGCCCTGCTGCGGGCGCTGGCCGCGCGCAACGGCGTCGAGGGGCTGTCGATGGGCATGAGTGGCGATTTCGAGGCCGCCATCGCCGAGGGCGCGACCCATGTGCGGGTGGGATCGGCGCTGTTCGGCGCGCGGGTGGCGCCGCCCGACGCCGCGTCCGCAGCCCCGCCCGCCGCCGCGTCCTCCGACGCCGCTTCGACCGCTGGCTGAGCGGCGATGAGGCGTCGTCGGCGCCGGGCGGGCGCGGCATGATCCGCATGATGGACCCGCTGTCGATCGGCGACAGCGGCGCGCGCGGCCACTGGGTGCGGCTGCGCACGCTGATCACGCTGCGCTGGGTGGCGCTGGCGGGGCAGGGCGCGGCGGTGGCGACGGCGGGCTTCGGTTTTGGCTTCACGCTGCCGATGGGCTGGTGCTTTGCGGTGATCGCGGCGCCGGCGCTGGTCAACATGGTGCTGACGCGGCTGCACCCCGCCTCGAAGCGGCTGAACGAGCGCGACGCGATGCTGTCGCTGCTGTTCGACATCACGCAGGCCTCGACGCTGCTGGCGCTGACCGGGGGGCTGACCAACCCGTTCGCGGTGCTGCTGCTGGCGCCGGTCACCATCGCGGCCTCGGTGCTGACGCTGCGCTCGACGCTGATCCTCGCTTCGGCGGCGATGGCGGCGACCAGCCTGCTGCTGGTGGCGCACCGCCCGCTGCGCTTTGAGGACGGCGCGTTGCTGCGTCCGCCGGATCTGTATCTGCTGGGGATCTGGGCCGCGATCACCGTGGGCATCGTGTTCACGGCGCTCTACACCCGCCGCATCGGCATGGAGACCGCGCGCATGGCCGAGGCGCTGTCGGCGGCGCAGCTGGCGCTGTCGCGCGAACAGCGGCTGACCGCGATCGGCGCGCTGGCGGCGGCGGCGGCGCATGAGCTGGGCACGCCGCTGGCCACCATCAAGCTGATCTCGGGCGAACTGGCGCGCGAGCTGAAGAACCAGCCCGAACACGCCGAGGATCTGGCGCTGCTGCGCGCCCAGGCCGACCGCTGCCGCGAGATTCTGCGCGATCTCAGCGAGGGCGGGCGCAGCGACGCCCAGATGGGCCAGGCGCCGCTGCTGACGCTGATGGAGGAGGCCGCAGGCCCGCACCGCCTGCGCGGCAAGACGGTCGTGTTCCGGATCAACGGCGCCCCTGCGGCGGCGGCGGGCGAGAGCCAGCCGATGCTCGCGCGCCGCCCCGAGATCATCCAGGGCCTGCGCAACCTGGTGCAGAACGCGGTGGATTTCGCCGCGACCACCATCTGGGTCGATGCGCGCGAGCGCGAGTCGACGCTGCGGATCTCGGTGTCCGACGACGGCCCCGGCTTCAAGCCCGAGGTGCTGTCGATGCTGGGCGATCCTTACGTGACCACGCGCGGCCGCAGCCGCAAGCCCGATCACGACGGCGAGTATCAGGGCATGGGCCTTGGCCTGTTCATCGCCAAGACGCTGCTGGAGCGCAGCGGCGCGCGGGTGGTGTTCACCAATGGCGCGGGCGGCGCCGATCCCGGCGGCGCGGTGGTGGCGGCGATCTGGCCGCGCGACGCGGTGATCCTTGAGCGCGGTGAGCGCCGCCCCGCGCTGGGCGCCAACCCGCGCTTTGACCGCAACACCGTCTAGGGCATTTGAGCGCACAGTCGCAGATTGCATTTCCGTATCGACGACAATGCGCCATAGTTTCGCCTCAAAGGGTTCGTGATCCCGATTTGGGGGCGCAGTGGGCGACGTGACGGAGCGAGAGGGGCGCCAGGGCGACAGTCTGCGCCGCGTCGGCGGCGGCGCGGCGACAAGGGTCGTCGCGACCCTTCTGGGCTGGGTCGGCGCTGGGGTTCCGGATGATCCGCCGCCTGCTCTCGTCGCGATCCGGGTGTCGCGCGATCACGTCGCCTCGGCGTCGGCCCCGGCGCGCGCCTTGTTCGCCGAAGCGGCGCGGCGCGGCGCGCCGCTGGCGCTGCTGCGCGACAGGCTGGCGCGATGCGACGGCGCGACGGCGCAGGCGCTCGATGCGCTGATGGCGCGGGGCGTCGCGTTCCGGCGCCGCATCCAACTCGCCGAGGGCGTGTTCGACCTCAGCGCCGAGCCTGCCGGCGGCGACTGTCTGCTGGTGTTCACCGACATCTCGGCCCATGCGGCGGCGCTGGCGGCGGCGGAGGCCGAACTGGCGGCGGCGAAGGCCGAGGCGGCGGCGCTGCGCGCGGCGCTGGATGCGGTGAAGGCCCCGGTGTGGCGGCGCACCGCGCAGGGCGAAATTATCTGGGTCAGCGCGGGCGCGCGCGTCCTGGGCGGCGCCGATCCGCCGGAAGACGCCGCGATCATCCCCATCGCCGCTGCGGACGGCGACACCCTTGCGGTCGCCGCCGCGCCGACGGCGACGCCGGCGCCCGGCGCGGCGCTGAACCGATTCGTCGAGACGGTGACCGAGACCTTCGCCCATCTGCGCATCGGTCTTGCGATCTATGACAGCGAGCGGCGCCTGACGCTGGCCAACCCCGCCGTGGCCGAACTGTTCGGCGCCGACCCGGCGTGGTTCGCCGCGCGCCCCACCCTGCGCGAGACGCTGGACCGGTTGCGCGAGGCGCGGCAACTGCCCGAACAGGCCAATTATCCCGCCTGGCGCGCGCAGCTTTTCACGCTGTTCGACGATGTGGCGCGCGCCTCCTATGAGGAGCGGTGGGAACTGCCGGACGGGCGCAGCATCCACGTTGTCGGCAGGCCGCATGCGCTGGGCGGGATCGCGTTCATCTTCGAGGACGTCACCGAAGCGATCGCCATGCAGCGCTGGCGCTCGACGGCGGTGGAGGTGCGCCGCGCGACGCTCGACGCGCTGGCCGACGGCGTGGTGGTGCTGGGGCCGGACGGCCAGACCCGGATGGCCAACCCGGCGTTCGTGACGCTGTGGCGGCTGGGCGAGCGGTTCGACGACGCGCCGCGCCATGTCTCCGACATCGCCGCCGCCTGCCGCGCGCTGATCGGCGACGACCCGTTGTGGACGCGGATTTGCGGGGCGGTGTCGGGCGTCGGCGGGCGGGCGCCGTGGAGCGGGCGCGTCAGCCTGGCGAACGGGCGCGCGCTGATGGCGCGGATCGCGCCGATGCCGGACGGCTCGACGCTGGCTGTGTTCTCCGACGTCACCGACAGCGAGCGCATCGCGCAGGCGCTGCGCGAGCGCGCCGACACGCTGGAGAGCGCCGCCGACATGCGCAACGCGCTGCTCGACCAGATCTCGCACCGGCTCCGCACGCCGCTGAACGCGATCATGGGTTTCGCGGAGCTGCTGCTGGAGAACCGCGTCGGCGCGGTGCCGCCGGCGCAGCGCAGCTATCTGGAGAACATTCGCGAGGCCTCCGACGGGCTGCTGGAGGGGATCGAGAGCCTCGCCGACGTGGTCTCGACCGGCTCGCACGCCGCGGGGCTTCAGGTCGGCGACGTGTCGCTGACAGCGGTGCTGCGCGGCGCCGCCGGGCTCTTGGAGCGGCGGCTGCATGAGCGCGACGCGGTGATCGACCTCAGCGCCGTGCCCGAGGACGCGGCGATGCGCGGCGACCCGGCGCGCATCCGGCAGATGCTGTTCAACATGCTGGCGCACGCCGCCGCCGCCGCCGCCCCCGGCGAAGTGCTGGAGGTGGGCGCGGCGCGGCGCGACGGGCGCACGGAGATCTGGTGCGCCTGTTCGGGCCTGTCCGCCGCCGACGCAGGCTCGCCCAGCCTGACGCTGGCGCGGCGCGCGGCCGAGCTGCACGGCGGCGAGATCGTCGTCACCGGCGCGTCGGACGGACCGGGGCGCATCCTGTGTCGGCTGGCGGACGTGTGACGCGCCCAGCCTGTGCGGGATGGCGGTCGCATGCGCACGGGTCTTTCAGTGGCGCGCCGGGCGCGCTAGACCGCGTGCATGGCCGATGCGAAACCGATCACGCTGGCGCTGCCCGACCCCGACGCGACCGCCCGCGTCGGCGCCGCGCTGGCGCGCGCGCTGCGGCCCGGCGACAGCGTGCTGCTTTCGGGGCCGCTGGGCGCGGGCAAGACCGCGCTGGCGCGCGCGGTGATCGCCGCGCGGCTTGGCGCTGCGCAAACCGGCGCGGCGGGCGACATCCCCTCGCCGACCTACACGCTGACGCAGGTCTATGAGGATGACGCGGGCGAGATATGGCATGCCGATCTCTACCGGCTCACCGATCCGGCGCAGGTGTGGGAGCTGGGGCTGACCGAGGCGTTCGACGCGGCGATCTGTCTGGTGGAGTGGCCCGAGCGCCTTGGCCCGCTCGCCCCGCGCCGCGCGCTGATCGCCGCGCTTGATTTCGACGCGGGCGAGGGGCGCATCCTGTCGCTCACGCCGCAGGGCGCGGGATGGGAGGCGGCGCTGGACGCGGCGCGGGCGGCGTGAGCGCGCGCGCGGCGGCGGCGACCGCCTTCCTTGCATCGGCGGGCTGGGGCGGCGCGGACAGCGCGGCGCTGGCCGGCGACGCCTCGCCCCGGCGCTATTGGCGGCTGAGCGGCGGCCCCGGCGGCGCGGGCGCGGTGCTGATGGACGCCGACCCCGCGCAGGGGCAGGAGGTGGGCCGCTTCGCCGCGATGACCGAGTGGCTGCGCGCGCAAGGCTTCAGCGCGCCGGAGATCCTTGCGCTGGATGCGGGCGCGGGCCTTGTGCTGATGGAGGATCTGGGCGACGCGCTGTTCGCGCGGGTTTGCGCGCGCGACGCCGGGCTTGAGCATGCGCTCTACGCCGCCGCCGTCGATGCGCTGGCGGCGCTGCAATCGCTGGCGCCGCCGCATCGGGTCAGCGGCTGGGGCTGCGCGCACACGCCGCCGCCCTATGACGCGGCGACGCTGGCGCGCGAGGCGCGGCTGGCGGTGGAGTGGTGGGCGCCCTCGGCGGGCGCGCCGCTGGGCGAAGGCGCGGCGGCGGAATACGACGCGCTGATCGCGCAGGCGACCCAGAACGCCGCGCAGGACCGGCGCGCGCTGGTTCTGGTGGATTATCACGCCGAAAACCTGCTGTGGTTGCCGTCGCGCGCGGGCGTGGCGCGGGTGGGGCTGCTCGACTATCAGGACGCGCGGATCGGATCGCCCGCCTATGATCTGGTCTCGCTGCTGGGCGACGCGCGGCGCGACGTGGGCGCAGCGGCGGCGATGCGCGCCGCCTACGCCGCCACGCAAGGCGCAGATTTTGATTCAGAGGGCTTCGCGCGCGACGCGGCCGCGCTGTCGGCGCAGCGCTGCCTCAAGATCCTCGGCCTGTTCGCCCGGCTGGCGCGGCGCGACGGCAAGCCGGGGCATCTGGCGCATCTGCCGCGCGTGTGGCGGGTGCTGGCGCAGGATCTGCGCCATCCCGCCCTGGCGCCGCTGGCGGCGTGGGTGGCGCGCTGGCTGCCCGCGCCCGACGCGGCGACGCTGGCGCGGGTGCGGAGCCTTGCGGCGTGAGCGGGTTGCGCGCGGCGATGGTGCTGGCGGCGGGCTTTGGCACGCGGATGCGTCCGCTGACCGATCATCGCCCCAAGGCGCTGCTGGCGGTCGCCGGGCGCACGCTGCTCGACCGCGCCATCGACGTCTGCGCGGCGGGCGGCGCGGGACGCGTGGTGGTGAACGTGCATTATCTGGCCGATCAGGTGCGCGCGCATCTGGCCGGGCGGACGGCGCCCGAAATCGTGATCTCCGACGAGAGCGACGCGATCCTTGAGACCGGCGGCGGCCTGCGCCGGGCGCTGCCGCTGCTGGGGGCGGCGCCGTTTCTGGCGGTGAACGCCGACGCGGTCTGGACCGGCCCGGCCCCCGCGCCCGCGCTGGCGCAGGCGTGGGACGGCGCGCGCATGGACGCGCTGCTGCTGCTGGCGCGGCGCGAGGACGCGCTGGCCTATGCGCGCGCGGGCGATTTCTGGCTGGGGCCGGACGGGCGGCCCGCGCGGCGCAGCGGCGACAGCGCGCCTTTCGTCTATACCGGCGCGCAGATCGTGGCGCCGCGCGCCTTCGACGACGCGCCAGAGGGGGCGTTTTCGATGAACCTGATCTGGGACCGGCTGCTGGCGCGCGGGCGGCTGTTCGCCGTCGTGCATCGCGGCGGATGGGTCGATGTCGGCACGCCCGAGGGGCTGGCCGTCGCCGACGCCGCGCTGCGGGGAGCGTGACGGGATGCTGTTCTCAACCCCCGGCCCCCGCCTGTTCGCCGTGCCGCCCGGCGCCGATTTCGCGGCGGCGCTGGCGCGCGGGCTGCGCGCGCGGCTGGCGGATGCGCCGCCCGAGGCGCTGGCGCGGGTGGAGTTGACGCTCAACACCCGGCGCGCGGCGCGGGCGGTCACGGCTGCGTTCGAGGATCAGGGCGGCGCGGCGACCTTCCTGCCGCGCATCCGCACCTTTGACGATCTGGCCGACGATCCGCTGGCCGAGGCGGCCCCGGCGGTCGATCCGGTGCGGCGGATGCTGACGCTGACGCGGCTGGTGGCGGCGTTTCTGGAGCGCCGCCCCGATCTGGGGCCGCCCGCCGCCGCGCCCGCGCTGGCGCTGGCGCTGGGGCGGCTGATGGACGAGGCGGCGCGCGAGGGCGTGGCGCTGGAGGCGCTCGACGCCGCCGCCCCGCCCGAGCACGCCCGCCACTGGGAGACGACGCTGGAGTTCCTGCGCATCGTGCGCGAGGTCTGGCCCGCGATCCTGGCCGAACAGGAGGGCGGCGCGCTCGAAGCCGAGGCGCGGCGGCGGCTGGCGGCGGAGCGTCAG
>CAZRFB010000119.1:0-1878 GCA_964599185.1 uncultured Rhodobacterales bacterium
TTTGCCCCACCGGCAGCACCATCACCCCGCCCTCGCGCAATTGCTTCAGCAGCAGGGCGGGCGGGTCTTCGGCGGCGGCGGTCAGCATGATGCGGTCGAAGGGCGCCTGATCGGGCCAGCCCAGCGCGCCGTCGCCCGCGATGATCGACACGTTCGCCAGATCCAGCGCCGCGCAGCGCCGCGCCGCCTCGCGCGCCAGCGGCTTGTGGCGCTCGATGGCGTAAACCCGCCGCGCCAGCCGCGCCAGGATCGCGGTCTGATAGCCAGACCCGGCGCCGACCTCCAGCACCTTGCAGCGCGGCGTCGGCGCCAGCGCCTGCGTCATCACCCCGACCACCGAAGGCTGCGAGATGGTCTGGCCGCAGGCGATGGGCAGCGGCACGTCCTCATAGGCGCGATCGCGAAACACCCGGTCCACGAAGTGATGGCGCGGCGTCGCCTCCATCGCCGCCAGCACGCGGGGGTCGGTCACCCCGTGCTGGCGCAGCGCGAAGATCAGCCGCATCATCTGCTCGCGGTCCGGCGCTCCCTCGATCGGCCATTCCTTCATGGCTTCAGCCTGCGATCGCGGCGCGGGCGTCGTCAAGCAGGTCGCGCGCGGTCAGGTCGGGGCGCATCGGCGTGAGCGTGATCCAGCCGTCGTCGCCCGCGGCGGCGTCGGAGCCGGACGCGGCGGAGCTGTTGGCGGTGCGGTGCGACAGCCAGAAGAACTGTCGCTTCGAGGGCGCGATATACTCGACGCAATCGAACACGCCGCCTTCGCGGCGGCCCTGCCCGGCCAGCGTGAAGCCCCGCACCTTGTCAGGGCGATACGCGGGAAAGTTGACGTTATAGAACACGTCCCGCCCCCAGGGACAGGCCAGCGCCTTGCGCACCGCCGCCACGCCGAAGGCGCGCGCGGGGTCGAACCGCTCCACGGGCGCGTCGTCGCCCGGCCCGTAGAATTGGCTGAGCGCGATGGCGCGCACCCCCTGAAAGGCGCCCTCCATGGCGCCGCCGACGGTGCCGGAATAGGCGGTGTCCTCGGCCACGTTGTGCCCCGCGTTCACGCCCGACAGCACCAGATCGGGGCGGATGTCCTTGAGGATGTGGTGGATCCCCAGAATCACGCAATCCGCCGGGTTGCCATCGACGCAAAACCGCCGCTCGGCGATCTGCGTCAGGCGGATCGGGCGGGTGTAGGAGATGCAGTGCGACACGCCGGAGCGCTCGTTGTCCGGCGCCACCACCCACACCTCGCCGTCCGGCCCGGCGATCTCGGCGGCAATCTCCTCCGCCACCGCCAGCCCCGGCGCCATGATCCCGTCGTCGTTGGTCACCAGTATCCGCATCAGGCGAGGCTCCCGTCCGGCGCGATCCGCGTCGCGCCCTTCATGTAAGGCCGCAGGACGCCGGGGATCGTCACCGATCCGTCGGCCTGCTGGAAATTCTCGATCACCGCGATCATGCAGCGCCCGACCGCGAGGCCGGAGCCGTTGAGCGTGGTGACGAACTCGGGCTTGGCGCCCTCGCCGCGCCGGAAGCGCGCGTTCATCCGCCGCGCCTGAAAATCGCCGCACAGCGAGCAGGAGCTGATTTCGCGATAGGCGTTCTGGCCCGGCAGCCATGCCTCGATGTCATGGGTGCGCTGAGCGCCGAAGCCCATGTCGCCGGCGCACAGCACGATGGTGCGATAGGGGATCTCCAGCCTTTGCAGGATGCCCTCGGCGCAGGCGGTCATCCGCTCAAGCTCGGCGCGGCCGTCCTCGGGGCGGGTGATCGACACCATCTCGACCTTCTCGAACTGGTGCTGGCGCAGCATCCCGCGCGTGTCCTTGCCCGCGCTGCCCGCCTCGGAGCGAAAGCACTGGGTGAGCGCGGCATAGCGGCGGGGCAGGG
>CAZRFB010000120.1:0-1707 GCA_964599185.1 uncultured Rhodobacterales bacterium
AATTCCGGCACCAAGATTTTCGCGATCTCCGGCCACGTCAACAACCCCTGCGTGGTCGAGGAGGCGATGTCGATCCCGCTCAAGGATCTGCTGGAGCGCCATTGCGGCGGCGTGCGCGGCGGCTGGAAGAACCTCAAGGCGGTGATCCCCGGCGGCTCCTCGGTGCCGATGCTGCCCGCCGAGATCTGCGGCGACGCGATCATGGACTTCGACTGGCTGCGCGAGCAGAAATCCGGCCTCGGCACGGCGGCGGTGATCGTGATGGACCAGAGCACCGACGTGATCAAGGCGATCGCGCGGCTGGCGAAGTTCTACAAGCACGAAAGCTGCGGCCAGTGCACGCCGTGCCGCGAGGGCACCGGCTGGATGATGCGCGTCATGGACCGGCTGGTGACGGGCGAGGCCGAGGTGGAGGAGATCGACCTGCTGGAGGGCGTGACACGGCAGGTGGAGGGCCACACGATCTGCGCGCTGGGCGATGCCGCGGCGTGGCCGATCCAGGGGTTGATCCGGCATTTCCGCGGCGAGATCGAGGACCGCATCAAGGCGCGCAAGTTCGGTCGTCTTGGCGCGCTGGCGGCGGAGTAGGGCGGTGACCGGCGGTGGCCAGAACCTTGTGCTGCGCCTGTTGCGCGAAATCCGCGCGGAGCTTGGCGACACCAAGGCGTCGGTCCAGACCGTGGGTGCGCGCATGACCACGCCGGAGCGAAAAATGGACGATGTGAACGAGAGCGTCGGCTACGCGCTCGGCCTCTCGGCCCACGCCAACATCGCCTATGAGACCACCGGCCAGCGGCTTGACCGGCTCAGCGAGACTGTCGCCGACCTCAAGGCCCGGCTTGAGAAGCTGGAGGAGAAAGCATGAGCAATCTGCGTCCCATCTCCATCGACGGCGTGGTGGTCGAGGTCGATCCCAACCTCACGCTGTTGCAGGCCTGCGAGGTGGCGGGCGTCGAGATCCCGCGCTTCTGCTATCACGAGCGGCTCAGCATCGCCGGCAACTGCCGCATGTGTCTGGTCGAGGTGGTCGGCGGCCCGCCCAAGCCCGCCGCCTCCTGCGCCATGCAGGTCAAGGACATGCGCCCGGGCCGCAACGGCGAGCCGCCGGAGATCAAGACCAAATCGCCGATGGTCAAGAAGGCGCGCGAGGGGGTGATGGAGTTCCTGCTCATCAACCACCCGCTCGACTGCCCGATCTGCGATCAGGGCGGCGAGTGCGACCTGCAGGACCAGGCGATGGCTTACGGCGTGGATTTCTCCCGCTACCGCGAACCCAAGCGCGCGGCGGAGGATCTGCAGCTCGGGCCGCTGGTCGGCACCCACATGACGCGCTGCATCTCCTGCACCCGCTGCGTGCGCTTCATCACCGAGGTCGCGGGCGTGGCCGAGATGGGCCAGACCGGACGCGGCGAGGACAGCGAGATCACCAGCTACCTCGGGAAAATCCTCGAATCCGAGATGCAGGGCAACATCGTCGATCTGTGCCCGGTCGGCGCGCTGACCAACAAGCCCTACGCATTCACCGCGCGGCCTTGGGAGTTGCGCAAGGTCGAGAGCATCGACGTGATGGACGCGCTGGGCAGCAACATCCGCGTCGATGCGCGCGGGCGCGAAGTGATGCGCATCCTGCCGCGCAACCATGACGACATCAACGAGGAGTGGATCGGCGACAAGACCCGCCAGATCATCGACGGCCTCAAGCGCCAG
>CAZRFB010000121.1:0-1689 GCA_964599185.1 uncultured Rhodobacterales bacterium
GATCAACATCGGCGTCGGCCCCTCCAACGCCAAGACGATCACCGACCACCTCGCGGTGCTGCGGCCGCATTGCTGGCTGATGGTCGGCCATTGCGCGGGCTTGCGCCGCAGCCAGCAGCTTGGCGACTATGTGCTGGCGCACGGCTATGTGCGCGAGGATCAGGTGCTCGACTACGACCTGCCGATCTGGGTGCCGGTGCCGCCGATCGCCGAGGTGCAGGTGGCGCTCAGCGAGGCCGCCGCGCGCGTGACCGGCCTGCGCGGGCAGGACGCCAAGACCCGGCTGCGCACCGGCACCGTGGTCAGCACGTCGGACCGGAACTGGGAGCTGCGCTTTCGCCAGAACGCCACCGCGCTCAACCAGAGCCGCGCCATCGCGGTGGACATGGAGAGCGCCACCATCGCCGCAAACGGCTTTCGCATGCGGGTGCCTTACGGCGCGCTCTTGTGCGTCTCCGACAAGCCGGTGCATGGCGAGATCAAGCTGGGCGGCATGGCCGACGCCTTCTATCGCGAGCGGGTGCGCCAGCACCTGATGGTCGGCATCGAGACGCTGCGCATCCTGCGCGAAGAAGGCGTGGACCGGCTGCACTCACGCAAGCTGCGCAGCTTCGACGAGCCGCCGTTCCGGTGAGGCGGGCTTGACCGGCGCGGCTTTCGCGCGACCTGTTCGCCGCCTATTGACCAGAGTGACCCGATGACCCCCACCCTGCTATGGCTGCGCCGCGACCTGCGGCTGGGCGACAACCCCGCGCTGACCGCCGCCATCGCGCGCGGCGGGCCGGTGCTGCCGGTGTTCATCCTCGATCCGCTGGTCGAGGCCTGGGGCGCCGCGCCGCGCTGGCGGCTGGAGGCGTCGTTGCGCGACCTCGCCGCGCGGCTGGCGGCGAAGGGGTCGCGGCTGATCCTGCGGCGCGGCCCGGCGCTGGAGACGCTGGCCGCGCTGGCGGACGAGACCGGCGCGCGCGCGGCGATCTGGTCGCGGCTCTACGACCCGGCTTCGCGGGAGCGGGACGCCGGGGTGAAGGCCGCCTTGCGCGCGCAGGGGCTGGAGGCCGACAGCGTCAACGGGTCGCTGCTGTTCGAGCCGTGGACGGTGCAGACCGGACAGGGCGGCTTCTACAAGGTCTATACGCCGTTCTGGCGCGCGGTGGCGGGGCGGGCGGTCGATGCCCCGCTGCCCGAACCCGGCGCGATCCCCGCGCCCGAGCGCTGGCCAGCTTCTGATGCGCTGGAGGACTGGGCGCTTGGCCGCGCGATGCGGCGCGGCGCGGCGGTGGCGGCGCGCCATGCGGCGGTGGGCGAGGCGGCGGCGCGCGACCGGCTGGGCGCGTTCCTGGAAACCCGCGTCGGGCCTTACGCCGAGGCGCGCGACCGGCTGGACCGCGACGGCTGCTCGCGGCTGTCGGAGAACCTGGCGCTGGGCGAAATCTCGGCGCGCGTGGTCTGGCACGGCGGGCAGGCGGCGCTGGCGCGGACGGGCGGCGCCGGGCCTGAGACATTTCTCAAGGAGATCGTCTGGCGCGAATTCGCCTGGCACCTGCTTTATCACACGCCGAGATTGCAAACCGGCAACTGGCGCGAGGAATGGGACGCCTTTCCCTGGCGCGGCGACAACGCCGACGCGGAACGCTGGCGGCGCGGCATGACCGGCGAGCCGGTGATCGACGCGGCGATGCGGGAGCTTTA
>CAZRFB010000122.1:0-2035 GCA_964599185.1 uncultured Rhodobacterales bacterium
GAGCAGGTCAGGCCCGACGCGCTTGGCGTGGGCGATGAAATGGTGAAACAGCCGCCGCTTGAGCGCGCTGGCGTCCTCCATGCGGATCATCACCGTGGTCAGCAGCGTCTCGAAGATGCGCGGCGGCGCGAAGAAATAGGTCGGCCCCACCTCGCGCAGGTCGGCCAGCATGGTCTCGGCGCTTTCCGGGCAGCAGACGCAGAAGCCGGTGACATAGGCCTGCCCCATCGAGAAGATGAAGTCGCCCACCCAGGCCATCGGCAGATAGGCGAGGATCGCGTCGCTTTCGCGCAGGCCGTCGAAGCTGGCGGAGGCGCGGGAGGTCATCAGGATGTTATCGTTGGACAGCACCACGCCCTTGGGCTTTCCGGTGGTGCCGGAGGTGTAGAGCATCACGCAGGTGTCGTCGCCGCGCTGCGCCGCCACGATGCGCGCGATCTCTGCCTCGTGCAGCGGCGCCTTGGCGCGGCCCTCCGCCTGCACGGTGTGATAGGCGTGCAGCGTCGCGTGGTCGTAATTGCGCAGGCCGCGCGGATCGACATAGACCAGATGGCGCAGCAGCGGCAGGCGGTCCTTGACCGACAGCACCTTGTCCACCTGCTCCTGATCCTCAACCACCGCCAGCGTCGCGCCCGCGTGCTCCAGCACATAGGCGATCTCGTCGGCGACGCTGTCCTGATAGACCGGCACCGGCACGCAGCCCGCCGACTGCGCCGCCACCATCGCCCAGTAGAGATGCGGCCGGTTGGCGCCGATGATCGCGACGCGGTCGCCGGGCCGCGCGCCGAGGTCGCGCAGGCCCATCGCCAGCGCGCGCACCTCCTCACGCACCGCGGCCCATGTCCAGCTTTGCCAGATGCCAAAGGCCTTTTCGCGCGACGCGGGCCGGTCGCCGCGATGCGCGGCGTTATGGTCGAGCAGCCTGGGAAACGTGTCGAGACCGTCGCTGTGCGCCGTCACGCCGCTATCCTCCCCTGTCGCCGACATTGCGGCCCGGCGCGCCTGTTCCGGCGCGGCGTCGCTGAGTCCAATCTCGCCCATGGCGCGGGCGGGTCAAGCCTTGAAATTATTTAAACAAACGTTCGATTACTGCGCAAGCCCCGGCGCCGCCGGGTCACGCGACATTGCGGCGCGGGCCGGCCATGAAAAAGCGGGCGGCTTTCGCCTGTGGCGGATGGCGCCGGGCGCGCGGCAAGCCTCTGCGCGTCAGCGGCCTCGACGCCAGAAGACGCCGAAACGCAACGATATTCCGGGGTGTCGCAGCCCTACTCCTGAAACAGGTCGGCATGTGTGCCGGCCCTCACAAACACGACCACGCCGTTTTTGCCGTCGGCGTCGTCCAGGCGGCAGATCAGCAGAAAGTCGCCGCCAACATGGATTTCACGGTAGCCCGACCATTCCCCGACAAGGGGATGGTCCTTCCATGCAGGATCCAGCGGACCATCATTCGCCACAAGCAGAAGCATCGCCTGCTTGAGGCAGCCCATGTCGTAGCGGCCCGCACGCTCGAGACGGCGCCAGTCCTTCTGAAACTGTTTCGTGAAATCGCTCGCACGCGGCATGGACGCGCGCTTGCGCCCCTTATTCTTCAAGGCTGGCGATCATGTCGTCCGGCGCCGCGAAGCGCGCCTTGTTCTTCGCAACGATGTCGCTGGCCTCCGCCATCGCCGCCCGCGTCTCCTCGTTGGGCACTTTCAGCTCCAGCGGAAACGCCTGGTCAGCGACAATCCGATGATAGAGAATCCGCACCGCATCAGCCGCAGACAGGCCCATGGCGGCGAGGGCGGCGTTGCCTCTGGCCTTCAGGTCTTCGTCCATACGAACATGCAGCATGGCGCTCATTATCGCGTCTCCGTATCTCACCTGAGATACGAATATACTGTCCGGCCAGCGCAATCAAGGAACAAAGGGGCAGGCGCCCGCGCCTGAAGCAAGCGCCGCCGCGTGGCTGGTCAGGGCGCGTGCAGACCGCCCTGACCACAAAGCGCGCGCTTCAGGCGTCTTTGCGACCGACAAAGGCGGCCTGCCGGCTTTC
>CAZRFB010000123.1:0-7710 GCA_964599185.1 uncultured Rhodobacterales bacterium
CGGTCGAGTTCCTGCTTGTAGATCGCGGCGAAGTCGATCAGGTCCAGCATCAGCGGCGGATAGCCGCCGTCGCGGGTGACGTCGGCCATGATCCGGCGCGCGAACGGGAACAGGATGCGCGGGCATTCGATCAGCAGGAACGGGCGCAGGTGCGTGTCCGGCACGCCGGTCACGGTGAACACGCCGGCATAGTCGAGCTCGACCACGAAGATGGTCTGCTCGCCCGAGGTCGCCTTGGCGTTCAGCTTCATCGTCACTTCATAGCGGTTGTCGCCCTTGGCGTTGGCGTCGAGGTTGACGCCCACCTTGATGTCGGGGCGGCCTTCCTGCGCGCCGCCCTTCTGCGCGGCGACGTTCTCGAACGACAGGTCGCGCATGTATTGCGCCAGCAGGCCCACCTGCGGGTTCAGGGTCTGCGGCTGCGCCTGCGCGGGCGCGCCGCCGTTGGTCTGGTCTTCGGCCATGGTGATCGGCTCCGGCTGTCCGTTGAAGGTGACGCGGGGCTAGCACGCAGGGCGCGCGCGGGCAATCGCGGCTCAGCGCGGCGGCGCGATGTCGCGCCGGTCGGCGCCGTCCGGGTTCGCGTCGTCAAGGTTCTGGTCGCCGGGGTTCTGGTCGCCGGGGGCGGATGGCGCGGTCACGTCGCGGTATTCGGCGTCGATGGGCGCGTCGTCGGGGTAGGGCCGGGCGGTGCGCGGCCCCATCCGCACCGCGCGCGCGGCGACCAGCGGCCCCAGCCAGCCGATCAGCGCGCGCCGCCCGGCGGGCGCCAGCAGGAAAAACCCCACGGCGTCGGTGAAGAACCCCGGCGTCAGCAGCAGCACCGCGCCGAGCAGCAGCAGCGCGCCGTCGGCCAGCGGCCCGGACGGATCCTCGCCGCGATCCATCGCCGCCTGCAGCGCGCCCAGCGCCCCGGCGCCCTGCCGCCGCAGCATCGCCGCGCCCAGGATCGCGGTCAGCGCCACGATCAGCAGCGTCGGCCCCAGGCCGATGGCGCCGCCAACCGTGACGAACAGCGCGATCTCGATCAGCGGCACGGTGAGCAGGATCAGCAGCAACGCCATGCGGGCCTCCTTTGTCGGTGCGGCGACCGCCCGTCGTCATGGACTCTTATGGTCGCGCGCCATACATACGGTGCGACGCGGTGAAGCGCCACAACCCCCCGGACCACGCGGGCGGCGGCGCGCCGCAGGACGGCAGGGGTTGCAACCGTATGTCAACGGGCGTCATTGAGCTCATCATTCTGGCCGGGATCACGGTGTTCCTGCTGCTCAAGCTGCGCGGCGTGCTGGGCGCCAAGACCGGGCTTGAGGAACAGCAGGCGCCGCGCGCGCCGCAGGTCGAGCCGGTGCGCCAAAAGCGCGCCGCCCCGGTCGCGCCGGTGGAGGATGCGGGCGTCGATCCCGACAGCGCCACGGTGGCCGAAGGCGACGCCGACATCGGCGAGGCGCTGGCGTCGATGCGCCGCGCCGAGCCGGCTTTTCTGCCCACCGAGTTCATCGGCGGCGCGCGGCAGGCGTTCGAGATGATCCTGATGGCCTTCGAGCACGGCGATCTCGACACGCTGCGCCAGTTTCTCGCCCCCGACGTGTATCAGGGCTTCGCCGACGCCATCGCCGCGCGCAAGGAGGCGGGCTACACCGTCGAGGCGCGGTTCGTCGGCGTGCGCGACGCCCGCGTGGTGACGGCGCGCTTCGACGCCGACAGCCGCGAGGCCGAGATCGCGATCCGCTTCACGGGTGAGCTGATCTCCGCCGTGCGCGACGCCAGCGGCGCCGTGGTCGAGGGCGATCCCAACGACGTGCGGCGCGAGACTGACGTGTGGACCTTCGCCCGCCGCATGGGCGCCGACGATCCCAACTGGCTGCTGGTCGCGACCGGCGAATGACCCCGCGCGGCGCGCGATGAGGCGCCGCGCGCCCCGCACCACCCTTTCCGAGGAGGAGCGCGCCCTGTGGCGCCGCGTGGCCGAGACCGCGCGCCCCCTGCGCGACGCGCCGCCGGAGCGAAGCGCGGCGGAAGCCGTGACCGCCCCCCAGGCCCCCGCAGCCGCCGGGATCAGCCCCGCTCCGGCCCGCCCTGCGCCGCCGCCCGCAGACATCGCGCCGCGCATCCTGCGCCCCACCGGGCAGCCGGAGCGCCCTGTCGCGTGGCGGCTGTCGCCGGGCGAGCGCCCCGGCCCGGTCACCGCGAACACGCCGGGTCTGGATCGCGGCACGGCGCGGCGGCTGGGGCGCGGGCGGATCGCGCCGCAGGCGCGGCTCGACCTGCACGGGATGACCGCCGAGCGCGCCCACGCCGCGCTGAACCAGTTCATCGCCGCCAGCGCGGCGGGCGGCCTGCGCTGCGTGCTGGTGGTCACCGGCAAGGGCGGCGACGCGCGCGGCGGGCGCGGCGAGGGGGTTCTGCGCCGCGACACGCCGCGCTGGCTGGCCGTCGCGCCGCTTTGCGCCATGGTGATCGGCGTGTTCGAGGCGCACCAGCGCCACGGCGGCGGCGGCGCGCTCTACGTCTATCTCAGGCGGCGGCGGTAGGCCGGGGGCGCCGCGCCTTCCCTGCGCAGCGCCGTGCGGCCTGCGATCACAGCCCCAGCACGTCGGCCATGTCGTATTCCCCCGGTGGCTTGCCTTGCCCCCACAGCGCCGCCCTGACCGCGCCGCGCGCGAAGATCATCCGGTCGGTGGCGATGTGGCCGAGCGTCAGGCGCTCGCCCGCGCCCGCGAAGATCACCTGATGCTCGCCCACCACGTCGCCGCCGCGCAGGCTGGCGAAGCCGATGGCGCCGCGCGGGCGCGGGCCGCTCAGCCCGTCGCGGCCGCGCGCGGCGACCGCGTCCAGCGCCACGCCGCGCCCCCCGGCCGCCGCCTCGCCCAGCATCAGCGCGGTGCCTGAGGGCGCGTCGATCTTGGCGCGGTGGTGCGTCTCGGCGATCTCGATGTCCCAGTCGGCGTCGAGCGCCGCCGCCACTTTGCGCGTCAGCGCCGCCAGCAGCGTGACCCCCAGCGACATGTTGCCCGAGCGCACGATCACCGCGTGCCGGGCGCAGGCGCGGAGCCGCGCAAGCTGGCCCGCGTCAAAGCCGGTGGTCCCGATCACATGCGTCAGCCGCGCCTGCGCCGCGATCTCGGCATGGGCCAGCGCCGCCTGCGGCGGGGTGAAGTCGAGCACGGCCTGCGCGCTGGCGAACAGCGGCAGCGGATCGTCGCTGACGTTCAGGCCGACGACGTGACCCAGCCCCATCGCCTCGCCCACGTCGCGGCCCACCCAGTCGTGACCGGGGCGCACCGTGGCGCCCGACAGCATCACGCCGTCCATCTCGATCACCGCGCGGGTCAGCATCCGGCCCATGCGCCCGGCGCAGCCGGTGACGACGATATGGAGGGTTTGCGGGGCGGGGCGGTCTGGCATCGGGGCTTCCTTGCGTGCAGGGCTTTCTAGGGCCGCGAGTCGCGGCTGAACACATAAAGCGCGCTCACCGCCGCCGTGGCCAGCGCGTAGAAACCGAACACGGCGGAAAAGCCTGCGACCGGGTCCGCCGCTCCGGCGACCGGGTCCGCCGCTCCGGCGAGCAGGCCGCCGGTGACCGCCTGCATCGTCCCCACTCCCGCCATGCAGAAAAAGTTCATCAGCGTCACGCCGCGCCCGGTCATCGCGGGCGGAAAGAATGGGCGCGCGTGGGCCATCATCACCCCGAACGACATCCCCGCAAAGCCGATCGCCGCCAGCAGCGCCACCGACAGCGCCGCGCCGGCGTCCGGCCACAGCGCCAGCGCCGCACAGCAGGCCGAGAGCGTCAGCGTCGCGCCGGCCACGATCCACTTGCGGGTGCGCAGGATCTGGTCGAGCGGCCCCAGCGCGAACGACCCCGCCGCCATCGCCAGCGCCATCCACAGCGTCGCAAGCCCGATCGCGCCCGCGTCCAGCGCGAACACCTGCGCCAGATAAGGCCCGGCCCACAGGCCGCGTATCCCCACCACCGGCGCGTAATTGACAAACATCATCAGGTAGAGCGGCCACAGATGCGGCGTCGCCAGCAGCGCCAGATAGTCGCGCAGGCCGCCGTCGTCTCCAGCGCCGCGCCCGCCGTCCGCCCCGGCCCGCGCGGCAGGCGCGGGCGGATCGCGCAGCCAGACCAGCATCGCCAGCCCCGTCGCCACCGTGACGGCGCCCAGGGCGACCAGCGCCGCGCGCCAGCCCAGCGCCGCCGCCGCCGCCGCCATCGGCGCCGCCGCGCCGATGTTGCCCAGCGCACCCACCCCCAGCATCGCCGAGGCGAGCAGCGCGAAGCGCCGCGCCGGATAGCTGCGCGCGAAGATGTAGAACGCCGCCATCAGCGCGGGCGCGCAGCCCGCGCCGATCAGCGCCATGCCCGCGATCAGCCCCGCCGCGCCTTGCGCCCCGGCGAAAACAAGCGCCCCCGCGCCGCCCGCCGCAGCGGTCAGCCAGCCCGCCGTGCGGCGCGGCCCGATGCGGTCGAGCGCCAGCCCCAGCGGGATCTGCATCAGCGCAAACGCGATGAACCACGCCGCCGAGGCCCAGCCGAGCGCCGAGGCCCCCACGCCAAGCTCGGCGGCCAGCGTCGGGCTGAGCACGGCGAGAAACACCCGGTAGAACTGGCTCAGCACATAGGCGACAATCAGCGCCGCCATGCCGGTCATGCGCAACTGTTCGTCATTTCAGGCGCTCCCCCCCCGCTTTTCACGCCATCAAGCACGCCGACACGGCGGTGAAAAGCGCAAAGCGCCAAGCCTTCGCCGACCATTGATCGCGATCAATGAGCGCGCCGCCGCTCTCCGTTAGCGTGTCCGTGATCGAGCGCAAAGGGCTGCGACCTCGCCAGCGTTTCGATCTCAACCACAGGGAGGCCACCGAGATGATGCCGAACCGTTTCGCCACAGCCGTCGCCGCCGCGTTTCTCGCAGGCGCCGCAGGCGCGTCAGCCCAGGAGCTTGTCAGCGCGCCGACATCGGTCTCGCCCGTTATCGACGGCGTGATCGATTCCGCCTGGGATGCGGCGACGCCGACCGCCGTCACCGTCGATCTGCATCCCTACAAGCCCAGCAACGGCTATGACGGTGTGACAGAGTCGACCGTCACCCTGCGCGCGCTGCACGACGACACGACGCTCTACATGCTGATCCAGTGGAACGACCCGACGCAGAGCCTTGAGCGCATGCCCTGGGTCAAGCAGGCGGACGGCGCGTGGAAGCAGCTCAAGAACCCCGACGACACCGGCCATGAGAACACCTATTACGAGGACAAGTTCGCGGTGCTGTGGGACATCAACGCGCGCGGCTTTGAGAAAAAGGGCTGCGCGGCCGCCTGTCACATGGCCGACGGCGGCATGATCGACGGGATCGAGGCGAAGTCGCCGGGCCGCAAGTTCACCGTCGCCGAGGGCCAGACCATCGACATGTGGCACTGGAAGTCGGTGCGCGCCGAGCCCGTCGGCCAGATCGACGACCAGTATATCGACCACAACACCGACGCCGCGAAGAACAGCGGCTGGGGTCGGCATGGCGACAGCAAGACCGGCGGCGGCTACAGCAACAACGTCTCCGAGGACAAGAAGACCCCCGCCTTCATGCCGAAGGACGGCGCGACCGGCGCGTTCTGGCTGGCCAAGTCCGATGCGGTTCCGTTCAACGACACGTTCGCGGCAGGCGACGTGCTGCCCGGCATCCTGATCTCGCCGTTCGAGGGCTCGCGCGGCGACATCGCCTCGGCGGCGGTCTGGGCCGACGGCAAGTGGACCGTGGAGGTGCGCCGCGCGCTGGTGACCACCGGCGAGAACGCCGCCGCGCAGGACGTGCAGTTCAGCGACCTGTCGAAGGCCTATCCGTTCGGCGTCGCGGTGTTCGACAACGCCGCGATCAATCACGCCTACCACGAAGGCGTGCTGACGCTGAAGTTCGGCGGCTGACGGCGATGCGCCTGAAGGAGTTGCCTGTGGGGGGACGGCTCGCCGTCTCCCTGTTTTCGCTGACCGTGCTCTACGCGCTTTTGTCCTCGATGCTGCTGATCGTCTATAGCACCGGCTCGACCGCGATGGTCGATCTGGAGGCGGTGAAGAACAAATACGCCCGCAACATGCTGACCGGCGCGATGTGGGGCTCGATGTACGAGCATGTCACCGAGGACGAGTCGATCCGCATCGTCGAGCGCTGGATCGCGGCGGGCAAGCCGCGCGCGCTCTATGACGCGGAGGTTGCGGCGGTGATGAAGGAGGATTGCACCAACTGCCATAGCCGCACCTCGACCATGACCAAGGCGATTCCCAGCATTCCGCTCACGTCTTATGAGGATGTCGTCGCCTCCTCCACCCAGGGGCTGCCCGACGGCAAGCTGCTGAAGGGGTTGCATTTCCATCTGTTCGGCATCGGCACGACGCTGCTGGCGCTGGGCGCGCTGCTGGCGTTCAGCGGGTTGGGCGGCTTCTGGAAGGTGGTGCTGCCGCTGGCGGGGTTCGCCGGGCTGTGGCTTGACACCACAGGCTGGATCGTCGGGCGCCTCAGCGAGGTTGCGGCATACATGATCGTCTCGGGCGGCGCGCTGATGAGTTCGGCGATCGGCGCGATGGCGGTGCTGGTCCTGCTCGACTGCTGGATCCGCGTGCCGGTGATCAGCGGCGACGACGACGACCGCTGACCGCCAGCGTCGCTGCGCCGCCTTGCTGCGGCGCGGCGGCTCGGCCATTGTGGCGCGCAGACTCATACCGGGAGGATGCGCGATGGCCATGGACGGCGACCGCCTGACGAACATGCAGACCCGCGATGTCGAGGCGCTGCTGCACCCTTACACCAACGCCGTCGCGCACCGCAAAACTGGCCCGCACATCATGGAGAGCGGGCAGGGCGTCTATGTGTTCGACGATCAGGGCAAACGCTATATCGAGGGTATGGCGGGCCTGTGGTGCGCAGGGCTTGGCTTTGGCGACGCAGAATTGATCGAGGCGGCGCGCGAACAGTTGGGCCGTCTGCCCTATTACCACCTGTTCGGCGGCCGCAGCCATGAGCCGGCGATCGAACTGGCCGAGAAGATCAAGGAACTTGCGCCGGTTCCGATGAGCAAGGTGTTCTATCAGTCCGGCGGCTCGGAGGCCAATGAGACCCAGGTCAAGCTGGCGTGGTATTACAACAACGCGCGCGGGCGGCCCGAAAAGAAGAAGATCATCAGCAGGGGCAAGGCCTATCACGGCGTGACCATCGTCACCGCCTCGCTGACCGGCCTGCCCAACAACCACCGCGACTTCGACCTGCCGGTGGACCGCGTCAAGCACGTCTCCTGCCCGCATCACTGGCGCCACGGCCTGCCCGGCGAGACCGAGCGCGAGATGTCGGCGCGGCTGGCCGCCGAGCTCGACGCCTTCATCGAAGCCGAGGGGCCGGAGACGGTGGCCGCCTTCATCGCCGAGCCGGTGATGGGCGCCGGCGGGGTGATCGTGCCGCCGGAGGGCTATTTCGAGGCGGTCATGCCGGTGCTGGCCAAGCACGACGTATTGATGATCGACGATGAGGTGATCTGCGGCTTCGGGCGCACCGGAAACTGGTTCGGCGCCACCACGATGGGCATGACGCCCACCTCGATGTCGATGGCCAAGCAGCTGACCGCCGCCTACGCGCCGCTGTCGGCGGTGGCGATCAATCAGGACATGGCCGACGTGGTGGAGGAGAACTCCGGCAAGATCGGCGTGTTCGGCCACGGCTACAC
>CAZRFB010000124.1:0-4476 GCA_964599185.1 uncultured Rhodobacterales bacterium
TCGAGCTGCGCATCCGACAGCGCGCCGCGCCGCACCAGCGAGGGCGCGAGCAACGGCCGGTGCGTGGGCGCCGGCGGCGCGATCGCCGCCATGGCGGCGGACTCCACCAGCGGCGTCGGATGATCCGCCGCGCCGGGGATCGCGATGCGCGCGACGCGGTAGGGGGTGTAGAGCCCGCCAGTCGCCTCGTCGCCAGCAGTTCCGCCACCAGTCGCGTCCTCGGCCGCACCGCCAGCCGCCTTCTCTGCGGCGACATAGTCCAGCGGTTCGGGCTGCTCGCGCCGGATGACAAGCGCCGCAGCGGGCGGCGGCGACGCGGCGGGACGGCTCACCGCCGGGGCGGATCGCGCCAGCCGCGCCGCAGGCGAGGGCGGGGCAGGGAGCGCCGCGTCCTGGGGCCGTGCGCACTCCAGCACCCGCGCCAGCGCCTCCTCCAGCGTGGCGGCCTCACCCTGCGTCGGACCTTCGTTCACGCCGGCTTTGTCGTAGACGACGAGCGCGGTCTCGACCGTCGTTCCATGCTGACGGAACGCGTCGCCGGGAAGGGCGAGGCGCAGCCGCAGCGCCGCCCGCTCGCGGGCCTCGCGCCAGGGCGTGCGGCCCGATCCGCTCTCGCTGAACCCCGCAGGCATGATGGCGACCAGCCGCCCGCCGGCGCGCAGCCGCTTCAGCGCCGAGACGAGATGCCGCCCGGCGATCTCCGGATCGGCGGTGCGCGCGGCGCTCGACGAAAACGGCGGGTTCATCGCTGCGAGCGTCGGCGAGGTTCCGAAATCAAACAGGTCGTCGATGAACGCCGCGTCATGGCGCGACACGTCCACGCCGAGCGCGGCGGCGGCCAGCGCCGCGCGTCGCGGATCGAGCTCGTTCAGCGCCAGTTCGGCGCCCATCACGCGCAGCGCCGCCGCGATCAGCCCGGTGCCACAGGACGGCTCCAGCGCAATCTCGCCGGGGCGCACCTGACAGGCCACCGCGACCACAACCGCCAGCGCCAGCGGCGTGGAGAATTGCTGCAGGCGCAGCTGCGCCTCCGACCGGCGCGACTGGGTCGGGCAGCACGCGGCGATGGCGCGCGCGCGCGCCAGAAGGCCTGCGGGATCGCCGCGCAGGCCCCCGGCGTCTGCGCGGATGAAGGCGATCACCTGGGCGGCTTCCGTCGCGTCGTAGGCCTGACGCCAGACCCAGGCGCCGCCCGCGTCCGAGCCGCCGTGCGCCTCGGTCATCAGGCGCGACAGCAGCGCGGGCGCCAGCGCTTCGCCTGCTGCGAGGCGGTCGGCGCAAGCGTGTGCGACGGTGATCAGCGCGCTGGCGGCGTCCAGCTGCGCTGTGGGGGTGACGCGGGTGTGCAGAGTCATGAGGGGCGGGCTCCTTTTCTCCGGCCCCGGATGGGGCCCGATACGCCCGCCGCGCCCCTCTGCCTCCAGATCTTCACTGCGCAAGACCGCCCCCGCCTTGCGGCGGCCCTGGCCGTCGAAAGGCGGGGGCGGGCGAAGCCTGCCCCGATAGGCAGGGGGGCCTGGGTCAGGAGGTCCCGCGCAAGCGGGACGCCCCGTCAGGGGCGCTCGCCTCTTGACCCAGGCCAGGGGCGGCACGCCCCGAAAATGCGGGCTGTGCGTGGCATGGCGCCGACGTCGGATCATTGGTATATGTCTTCAAGACATACCGGAGGGCGCGATGACCGATACGGCGAAAGTGTTCATGAGCGGTCGCTCGCAGGCGGTCCGGCTGCCCAAAGCCTATCGGGTCGACGCCGCCGAGATGACCATCGAACGGGTTGGCGACGCGCTAGTGCTGCGGCCCGTGCGCACCGACGCACTGGAGCGGTTTTTCGCACATCGCGACGCGCATCTCGCGGCCCATCCGGAGGATCGGTTCCCCGACCGCGAACAACCTGACTGGGACGATGGCGCCATCGACGAAGCCTTCCGGTGACGCGGTATCTGCTCGACGCCAACGCCTTGATCTCGGTCCTGCGGCGGGGCAGCCGATCACCCGTCGCGGCGCGCATGCGTGAACATGCGGGCGCGCTGGCGACATCGATGCTGGCGGCCGAGGAACTTTATCGCGGCGCCTGGCGCAGCCAGCGCGTGGACGAGAACCTGAGGGCGGTCGACGATCTGCTGGCGGTCGCGCCACCGGTTGACTTCACCCGTGAGGATGCGCGCTTGGCGGGCCGGATCGACGCGGATCTGTCGGCGACAGGCCACCGCATCGGCCCCTTCGACACGCTGATCGCCGCCCAGGCGATGGTGCGGGAGTTGGTTCTGGTGACTCACAACACGCGGGAGTTCGGTCGAGTGGCGGGATTATTGGCGGAGGACTGGGAGTTTTATGAATAGTTGCATCAGCACACTTTGCTAATAATTTTGTTAATCTCGGAGAATTTATTGTTATGAAAACTTTGCCACGGTGGTTTGCGCATTCGACCCCGAATGTTTCTAAGGCAGACTGGGAGCCGCTTGCTGAACATCTGTTCAACACTCTTGATAAGGCGGCGGCGGCGGCGGCGCACTTCGGCGGCGAGCGCGCGGCTGGATTGGGAGCGTTGCTGCACGATATAGGAAAGTACTCTCCGGCGTTTCAGAAACGGCTCGAAGGTGGACCGTCAGTTGACCATTCGACCGCAGGGTCTGTGCTTGCTCTCGAAGGAGCGCCTCGGGCCGATCTCCCCTTTCATGAGCTCGTTGCCCAAGCGATAGCCGGCCACCACGCGGGTCTTCCTGATCGGCGCGGTGCGAGTTCGCTTGAGGAGCGGCTGCGTCATCCGCCGCCACTCCCGGATTCCGCTTGGCGAGCTGAGGTCGCTTTGCCCGTGGGCTCTATCCGACCGGGACTTGATCTTGATCGCTCCTGCGTCGATTTCCAGCTCGGCCTGTTCGGCCGGATGATGTTCTCGTGCCTTGTCGACGGCGACTTCCTTGCAACGGAGGCTTTCTACACCGCGCGCGACGCGGCGCCACCGGATCGCGAGTGGCCTGCCCTGGACGCCGTTATCGGCGACCTTATCGCGCGTTTCGACGCCCATATGGCCTCCATGCCCGCCGACGGCCCTGTAAACGCCCTCCGCGCCGAAATCCTGGCGCATGTTTGCGACATGGCCACTGCTGCGCCCGGCGTCTTCACGCTGACCGTCCCGACCGGCGGCGGCAAGACGCTCGCCTCGCTCGGGTTCGCGCTGAAGCATGCGCAACGCCACGGGTTGCGGCGCATCGTCTACGCCATTCCGTTCACGTCGGTCATCGATCAGACGGCGGCGACGTTTCGCCAGGTCCTTGGCAATAGCGTCGTGCTGGAGCACCACTCCGCCCTTGAACTGGACAGGGCGGCGGATCAAGCCGAGCGCGACGAGCGAAAGGAACTCGGCGCCGCTTCGGACAAGCTGCGTCTCGCGACGGAGAATTGGGCGGCGCCTGTGGTCGTCACCACCAACGTCCAGCTGTTCGAGAGCCTGTTCGCCGCACGCCCCTCGCGATGCCGCAAACTGCACAACCTCGCCCGCAGCGTGCTGGTGTTGGACGAGGCGCAGACCATTCCCCGGCCGCTGCTTCGTCCTTGCGTCGCCATGCTGAAGGAGCTGGCGCGCAACTATGGTGTCAGCATCGTGCTCTGCACCGCGACCCAGCCAGCGCTGGGGGAGAAGGGGCCGGACGGCGAGCCGGGCTTTCCTGACGGTCTCCCGCTCACGCCCGACCGCGAACTGGCGCCCGATCCACCGCGCCTGTTCGCCGCCCTGCGGCGCACCACCCTGCACTTTGCGGGGCCGATGGAGGACGCGGCGTTGGTCGAGGCGTTGCGCGAGACCCCGCAAGGTCTGGTGATCGTCAACAGCCGGGCGCATGCGCTGGCGTTGTTCCGCGCGGTGCGCGACGCTGGGCTGGACGGAGCGATCCACCTGACGACGCGCCAATATGCAACGCACCGGCGGCGCATCCTCGCCGATGTGCGTGCGCGGCTGAACGACAAAAAACCTTGCCGCCTGATCGCGACATCCCTCGTCGAGGCCGGAGTCGATTTGGACTTTCCGCGCGTCTGGCGGGCCGAGGCGGGGCTGGACCAGATCGCCCAGGCCGCCGGACGCTGCAACCGCGAGGGGCGGCGCAACCGCGCAGCCAGCATCGTCACCGTCTTCAAGGCAGAGCGCAATCCGCCGCGAGAAATCGCGCTGCTCGCGGCCGATCTTGATCGCATGCGGGCGCGGCATGATGATCTGTTCACTCCAGAAGCGCTGACCGATTATTTTGGCGAGGTCTACTGGCGCGTCGGGGAGGAGGGTCTCGATGAAAAAGGCATTCTCGGACACCACGCCTTCGATTTTCACGAGAACTCAGTTGATGTCGCTTATCGCACGATCGCTGAGAAGTTCCGCATGATCGAGAGCGGTCTCGCCCCGGTCATCATTCCGCGTGAACCAGAGGCGGTGGAGGCGCTAAACTTGCTGCGCCGGGGCGTCATAGGGCCGGGCGCAGCCGCGCGGCG
>CAZRFB010000125.1:0-3989 GCA_964599185.1 uncultured Rhodobacterales bacterium
CCCTCACCCCGACCCTCTCCCGCTTGCGGGAGAGGGGGCGCAAACGGCGGCGCCGCCGCTGCGGTTCAGACGATGCGACGGCGGCGAAGGGTCCGCTCCCTCTCCCGCGTGCGGGAGAGGGTCGGGGTGAGGGTTTTCAGAGGCGCCGCCCATGACCGCGCTTTCCCGCCTGCGCTCGCCCGAAGGCATCGGCCTCACGCTGCTGGCGCTGTTTCTGGCGCAGGGCCTGTGGTGGCTGGCGACCACCGACACGGGCACCCGGCTGTTCTTCTACGAGGTCACGCTGTCGGGTCTGCTGGCCGGGGTGATGTATTCGCTGGTCGCGCTGGGGTTCGTGCTGATCTACAAGTCCTCGGGCATCTTCAACTTCGCCCAAGGGGTGATGGCGCTGTTCGCGGGGCTGTTCCTGACCGGCTTCATGAACGATTTCGGCGCGCCGGTCTGGCTGGCGATCCCGATGACGCTGGCGGTGATGGTGGCGACCGCCTTCGCCATCGAGCATCTGGTGCTGCGCCATCTGGTCAATCAGGAGCCGATCATCCTGTTCATGGCCACCATTGGGCTGGCCTATGTGCTTGAAGGCATTGGCGACATCGTCTGGGGTTCGGACGTCAAGGCGCTGGACGTGGGCCTGCCCAACGGCGCGTCGGATTTCTTCCTCGACGGCTTCGACATCTATGTGGAGAAGCTGGAGATCGCGGCGGCGGTGGTGGCGGGCGTGCTGGTGATCGCGCTGTCGCTGTTCAGCCAGTACACCCGCATCGGCCGCGCGCTGCGCGCCGTGGCCGACGACCATCAGGCGGCGCTGTCGGTGGGCATCTCCCTGCGCATGATCTGGGTGATCGTGTGGTCGATCGCGGGCGGCGTGGCGCTGGTGGCGGGGATGATGTGGGGGGCAAAGTCCGGCGTGCAGTTCAGCCTCGCGCTGATCGCGCTCAAGGCGCTGCCGGTGCTGATCCTCGGCGGCTTCACCTCGATCCCCGGCGCCATCGTCGGCGGGCTGATCATCGGCGTCGGCGAGAAATGGGCCGAGATATACCTGGGCCCCACGCTCAACAGCCTGTTCGGCTGGAACGCCAACTGGTTCACCGCCATCGAGAACTGGTTCGCCTATGTGCTGGCGCTGGGCTTTCTGCTGATCCGGCCGCAGGGCCTGTTCGGCGAAAAGATCATCGAGAGGGTTTGAGATGATCTATCGCGAGACCGGCCAGTTCAAGACCAGCTACGCCGAAGACAGCCAGATCTTCCCCATCGCGCAGGACCGTTATGTGTTCTGGGCGCTGATGGGGTTTGCGTTTCTGGTCGTGCCGCTGCTGATCGACGACTATTGGGAAAAGTCGATCCTGCTGCCGTTTCTGGTCTATAGCCTTGCGGCGATCGGCCTCAACATCCTCACCGGCTATTGCGGTCAGCTGTCGCTCGGCACCGGCGGGTTCATGGCGGTGGGGGCCTATGCGGCCTACAAGCTGATGACCGGATTTCCCGGCCTCGACATGGTGATCGTGGTGCTGGCGTCTGGCGTCATCACCGCCGCCGTCGGCATGGTGTTCGGCCTGCCGTCGTTGCGCATCAAGGGGTTCTATCTGGCGGTGGCGACGCTGGCGGCGCAGTTCTTCCTGATCTGGCTGTTCAACAAGGTGCCGTGGTTCTACAACAACTCCGCCACCGGCCAGATCAGCGCGCCCGAGCGCACGGCGTTCGGCGTGCAGGTGACCGGCGCCGCCGCGTCCTCATCGGCCAGCTATCTGTTCTGCCTGATCTTCGTGGTGCTGATGGGTTTCGCCGCCAAGAACCTGCTGCGCGGGCGGATCGGGCGATCCTGGATGGCGATCCGCGACATGGACATCGCGGCGGAGATCATCGGCGTCGATCCGCTGCGCGCCAAGCTGTCGGCCTTCGGCGTGAGTTCGTTCTACATCGGCGTCGCCGGCGCGCTGTATTTCGCGGTCTGGTTCGGCGGCGCGGAGCCGACCGAGGCGTTCGGCATCAACGTCAGCTTCAACGTGCTGTTCATGATCATCATCGGCGGACTCGGCTCGATGCTGGGCAGTTTCCTCGGCGCCGCCTTCATCGTGCTGCTGCCGATCCTGCTGAAGACCGCGCTGGTGGACTGGTTCTCGCTGGGCACCGCCATGGCCAAGCACATCGAGATCACCACGCTGGGCGCGCTGATCATCCTGTTCCTGATCCTTGAGCCGCACGGGCTGGCGCGGCTCTGGGCGGTCGCCAAGGAAAAACTGCGTCTCTGGCCGTTTCCGCATTAGAGTTGCGGCCTGTCGTCAACCAACGCGCCCGCAAAGGGCGCACCTCGGGAGAGAAACCGATGAAGAAAACGCTGCTCGCCGCCCTCGCCGCCACCGCGCTCAGCGGCCCGGCCTTCGCCGAGGTCGTGTTCGCGGGGCTGGACTATCGCACCGGCCCCTACGCGCCGAACGGCATCCCGTTCGCCGACGGCTACGCCGACTATTTCACCCTGCTGCAGGAGCGTGACGGCGGCATCGAGGGTGAGCCGATCCGCTATCTCACCTGCGAGACCGCCTACAACACCGAGAAGGGCGTCGAGTGCTACGAGAGCCTCAAGGGCGAGGGCGTGCTGGTGTTCCAGCCGCTGTCCACCGGCATCACCTATCAGCTGATCCCCAAGGCGACGCAGGACCAGATCCCGCTGCACACCATGGGCTACGGGCGCACCTCGGCGGCCAACGGCGCGGTTTTTCCCTGGGTGTTCAACTATCCCGGCACCTACTGGGACGCGGCCTCGATCATCGTTAAGCACATGCTCGACGTCGAGGGCGGCAGCTTGCAGGGCAAGAAGATCGCGCTGGTCTATCACAACTCGGCCTACGGCAAGGAGCCGATCCGCACGCTGGAGAAGCTGGCCGAAAAGCACGGCTTCACGCTGCAACTGCTGCCGGTTGACCATCCCGGTCAGGAGCAGAAGGCGACGTGGCTGCAGATCCGCCGCGACAAGCCCGACTTCGTCACGATGTGGGGCTGGGGCGTGATGAACCAGGTCGCGATCAAGGAGGCCGCCTCGATCCGCTATCCCATGGACCGCTTCATCGGCGTGTGGTGGTCGGCGGCGGAGAGCGACACCCTGCCGGCCGGCGACGGCGCCGACGGCTACAAGGCGGTGACGTTTCACGGCGTCGGCGACGACTTCCCGATCTACGCCGACCTGCGCAAGTATGTGAAGGACGCAGGCAAGGCGGCGGGCGACGGCTCGAACCTCGGCACCGTGCTGTATAACCGCGGCATGGCGGCGGCGATGTGGGCGGCGGAGGCGGCGCGCACCGCGATGAAGCTGCACGGCACAACCAAGATCACGCCGGTGATGATGCGCGACGGCATGGAGGCGCTGACGGTGGACGAGGCGCGGCTGGCCGAACTGGGCCTGCCCGGCTTCACCGTGCCGGTGGCGGTCACCTGCGCCAACCACGGCGGGCCGGGCCTGGGCGCGATCCAGCAATGGGACGCCAAGGCGCAGAAGTGGAGCCTGATCACCGACTACATCGCCGCCGACCGCGAGGTGGTCGATCCGCTGATCGCCGAGGACAGCGCCGCCTTCGCCGCCGAGAACGGCGTGACCCCGCGCGAGTGCGTCGAGCCGGAAATTGTGATGTCGAAGGAGGACATCATCAGTGAAATCCGTTCGATGCAAAACCGCCTCGTCGAATTGCTTGCGATGATCGAAAAGCTCTGATCCATCAATGGCGCGCGGGTGACAACCCGCGCGCCGCCACCCCGGAGAGCACGGCATGACGTCCGAAACCCTCCTGTCGGTCACCAACATCGAGGTGATCTACAACCACGTCGTGCTGGTGCTGAAGGGCGTGTCGCTGAGCGTGCCCAAAGGCGGGATCACCGCGCTGCTGGGCGGCAACGGCGCGGGCAAGACCACCACGCTCAAGGCGATCTCGAACCTGTTGCGTTCGGAGCGCGGCGAGGTCACCAAGGGCGCGATCACCTATCGCGGCGAGGCGATCACC
>CAZRFB010000126.1:0-8550 GCA_964599185.1 uncultured Rhodobacterales bacterium
CGGCGACGAGCGCCTAACCGGGGCACTGCTCGACCGCCTGACCCACCATGTCCACATTCTCGAGATGAACGGCCCGTCCTACCGTCTGGCCCAGAGCCGTTCGCGCAAGCGCCCCGACTGATCCTCCGAAAAAGGTCGAAAGCGATGCGGCCCCCGGCATGCCGGGGGCCGCATCGCTCGCGCCCTCGCTGGCTGGATTTTGCGGCGCCCAACTGGCCGACTTTGTCGGCGCCGTTGACAGTCAGACCACGGCGCGCGCGGTCTCCGGTCCGTCGAGCTTGCGAGGCGGCTTGTCGGCCAGCTCAAACATCACGATCCGGGGCAGGGCGATGCCGATGGCCAGCAGCATCCACAAAGGCCGCGCCCCTGGACCGTGCAGAAAGGCCATGGCGGCGAGGTGGCCCGCGAGCGCCATGCCGAAGGCTGCGCACAGCGCCCTCAGGCGCATCTCGCCTCGTGCGCGCAGCATCGCCATCGCGCGCAGCACGCCCCGCGCCGCCAGGGCGATCGCCGTCATGAACAGCAGGAAGCCGACGAGACCGAACTCCGACAGCACCTCCAGATAGAGGCTGTGAGGCGAGCGGTCGCGCCCGCGGAAGATCAGGCCAAGCTCGTTGGCGGTGTCCTGGTAGAGCACGTTGAAGTTGCCGGCCCCGACGCCGAGAACAGGGTTGTCCATGAACAACCGCACCGCGACCATCCAGCTGCCGAGCCGGCCCTCGACGGAGCGGTCGGCGGCCTCGCCGGTCTCGGCCATCTCAAGGATGCTGGCGAAGCGCTCCACCATCTCTTGCGACAGGATCGCGCCGACCACGGTCACCGTGACGGCTGCGGCCACAGCCAGCCTCAGCGCCGTGCGGCGGTCAAGGCTGAAGGCGTAGAGCGCGCCACTGAAGAGCGCCGAAACCAAGGCGCCGCGCGATTGCGTGAACAGGATCATCGCCACGGCGAGCCCTGCGGCGACGAGGCCGAGGAGGCGCGCCCCACGACTGCGCCCCCACAGCGCACGATCGATCGTGAATGGCAGCATCACCACGAGCACCGAACCGAATCCGTTGGGGTCCGCCTCGGGTCCGCTCAGACGAGAACCGCCATCGCCAGTTCTGCCGAGACCCCAGTAGGGGTTGTCGATGTTGCCGAGCGAATACTTGTAGGCGGCGATGCCGCCGAGGACGAGAGCGCAGGCGACCAGCGCCGCGCCGAACGCGTCTAGCGCGCCGCGCTGGCGGAAGAATGCCAGCGCCAGCAGCACGAGGAGCATATTGCGCGCCGCCTCGTCGAGCTCCGCCAGCGCAACCTCGTAGCGCGTGGCGATCTGTGCGCTGACAAGGATCAGCAGCAGGAAGCCCAGCATCAGCGCGATCACCGTCCGGTCGCTGAACGGGCGATCGCCGATGATCAGGTAGCGGTAGCCAAGGATGAACATCAGGCCGGGAGTCATGAGCTTGTTCAGCGATGGCAGCCCGTGATACCTGATCAGAACGTCTGAAAGATTGGCGAACGTCACCACCACGACGCCGACAAGGGCGAGTTGCGGCAGCCGCGCCGCAAGGATCGCCGCCCCGAAACCGACCAGACCGAGCAGAATCATCACCGGCGGATCGTCTCGTCCGACGCCTATGCCGACGAACATCGCCAGCAGCACCGCCACGGTGAACACCGCCAGCGCTGGCGCGCGCTGCGAGAACGAGATCCCGGTTGCACCGCGCGCCATGGTCGTTGCTCCTCCCGGTTCGGGTCTTGGCGCTAGACGACTAGACCCAGCCTTCCGGAACGAGGTCCACATAGTCTATGCGCAGCGGTTCCTGGGCGACGCCGGACCCGCGGAGTTCAAGCACGTCGCCGGGATTGATGTCCACCCCGAGAATGATGCGGTCGGTGAGCGTCGACGGCGACATCAGCGGACCGCCGAGGTTCTGGTCCCAGTCCCACGCGTCAATGACGTCTCCGTTCAGCAGAACCGACAGCGACGCAACGGCGTCGTTCTCGTCCGAATGCCGTATCGCGAGATCATAGCGCCCGGCGGCGACATTGAGCAGGGTCTGCGCGTGCGCCAAGCCGTCGCCGGGACCGGCGCCGATCATCATATTGTTCGATGCGATCGTATGCTGGGAGACAGAGAATCCCGAGAGCAGCGACATTGACTCGGCCTCGATCCGTATGCCGGTCGGGGCGCTTGGCGTGGCGGTTGGCGTGAACAGCAGCGAATCCACCCGCAGAGGCTCTCCGGCGTCGCCCATGCCGGTGAGTGCGATCGTCTGGCCGGTTGTGAGCGAGACGCCCGTTATCACCCGCTCAGCGAAGGCGCCAGGAGTCACGATCGCTGAACCGAGCTGGGCGTTCCACAGCCACTGGTCCAACACCATGTCGTCGCGCAGGACGGCGAGACGCGAGACGCCGTCCGTCTCGTCAACATAGCGAACGGTGACGTCGTAGAGACCTGTCGCGCCCGCGAAGGATATCTCGGCGCGCGCCTCCACCGCCGTTCCACCCTTGATCAGGGAGCCGCCGGACGCGTGTTTGCTGGAATCGACGACAAACCCCGACACCAGCGTCAGCGCCTCCGCCTCGATGCGGAATGGCTGATCCGCTCCGTCGTCGGCGCTTTCCTGGTTGTTCTCCTCCGCCCCGGCCAACGACGCGTCTGTCGATTCCCTCGGCGTGAACGACACCGAATCGACGCGAAGCGGCTCGCCCGCATCGCCGCGGCCGATCAGCGTCACCGTCTGCCCCGGCGCCAGCGACACGTCGTCGATCAGACGCTCAGTGAACGCGCCCGGTGTGGCGATGGCGGAGCCGAGCTGGGCGTTCCAGTCCCATTGATCGACCACCACGCCGTCGACGGCCAGCGCCAGCGTCGAGACGCCATCGTTCTCGTCGACGTAGCGCACGACGATGTCGTAGCGTCCAGCGCCGCCGGTAAAGCCATAGCGTGCTTCGGCCGTCCCGCTCGTCCCGCCCTTGAGGACCGCGCCGCCGGAGGCGTTAACGCTGGATTCCACAACGAAGCCCCGTATCGCCCGGAACGCCTCGGCCTCGACGAATATCGGCGCGGCGGGGCCGCCGGGATTGCCAAATGCGCCTGAGATCAGGCCGTTGATGTAGTTCTCGATGTTGCTGTAGCCGTCACGATCGACATCGCCGTGCGGATCGAACCGCGTCGGGTCGCTGCCAATCAGGCTTTCGTAGAAGTCCGGGATGCCATCGCCGTCAGTGTCGGCGAGCGTGCTGCGGACTGTCGGCGCCTTGTAGCCGCCCACCTCGGACTGCGAGGTGATGATCCCGCCCCGGCCGGTCAGCACGTCGTTGATGATACGCGCGTCGGTCGCGTCCAGACCATTGGCGCGCGCGCCTACGTTGGTCAGCACATGATCGCGCACGGCGGTCGCCGCCATCGCGCTGGCGTCGCTGGGCGCAAAGGCCAGGCTGGTCGTGATCGCCTTGAGCGAGCCGGCCGCGATGTCGCGCTCGGGCTGAGTCGAACTTGTGCGATCAGGGCTGAAGTTGTCTTCAAGATAGACCTTCGTGCCGTCGCCGAGGCCGTTGATCCGCACAGCCTTCTGGATGCCTGTTGTCGTGCCTTTATCGAACACGTTGCCGATGGCGTTGACGGTGATCGCGTCGCCCTTCGACGTGTTCACCGATAGACCGTGCTGCGCATAGTTGTAGACGAGGTTGTTGATCACCTCGATCGCATAGCCGCTCGAAATGGTCGGGTTGCGAAATTCGTTGCTCGAGAACAGGTTCCTTAGCACGCTGACATGGTGGGAATCCGCCCCGATCAGCATGCCGAAGCTGCCGTCCGCCGCCAACGTATCTTTGAGGTCGAGCGCCTCGGCTATGATGTTGTTCGAGACGGTGACATTGCTGGCGCCGCCCCAGACGGTGACAGTTTCGTCGCCGGCCCACGAAAAGGAGTTGCTGTCGATCACGACGTTCTTGGACGCATGGGAGCTGGTGCCAACCGAGATCGCATCGCGAAGCGTAAAATCCTGCCCCGGCCCGTCGCCAGGGCGGATCTTGAGGCCGCGAATGATCACGTCGTCCCCGACAACCTGCAGCTTGGCGCCTCGGATGGTGACGCCGTCCCCCGGCGCGGTCTGGCCGGCGACTGTCACATCGCCTTTGACGTAGATCGCATCCTTCAGCGTGATCAGGCCGCCGACCTCGAACACCACGATGCGCGGCGTGTCGAAGTCCTGCAACGCCCAGCGCAGCGAGCCCTCGCCGCTGTCGTTGAGGTTGGTCACCTTCACAATCCAGCCGCCGCGGCCGCCCGCCGTATCGGAGCCGAAGCCCTCGGCGCCGTCGAAGGCCTTGAGGCCGGGCTTCAGGTCGCGGTCGCCGGAGGGCTGGAGCTCGATCTTGTCGATCCGCAGCGGCTCGCCGCCGTCGCGGCGGCCCTCGACCGTGATGGTCGCCAACTCATCAACGGTGACGTTCTTGATGACGCGAGTGGTGTATGTGCCGGGATTCGCGTTCGCCGAGCCGAGATTCTTGTTCCAGACCCAGCTGTCGACGACTTCGCCATCGATCTTGACGGTCGAAGATGCCCGGCCGTCGTTCTCGTCCCAATAGTACATGACGAGATCATAAGTTCCGGGAATCCCTTCAACGGTAGTGGACATCGATGCAAGGCCAGAGCCTGCAGTTTGGACATAGCCCGTACCAGATGATCCAGCATTAGAGGTAAAGATGAAGTTCTGATCAAGGGAGAACGTCTCAGCTTCGATGATGCCGTAGTGTGGATTTTTCATAGTACGCTCCGTATGTGACAACTGCTATGGGCGCCGACAAACGCTGGGCGCTCCTATAGAGACAGAAACCTATCATAATTATTCCTTTCTATTTGCGGGCTAGAAGAGATATCTGATAATATATATTTGAAAGTTATAATTAAATATTAATATATTTTGAAAACATTAACGCCGCCAAATATATAAGATCATTTTTTTTCCTTTCAGGACCTTCGCTTAATTATCCAATAGCAATCCTGACAAGAGGGTGCAACAGAAATAATCTTGCAAATGAGATTTTTTGATAACAAGGCAAATGTGTCGATTTTATGGTGCAACTTTTGCATTTAATAAGGCTATATTTAAAAATATTTTGGTTAACTCATATCATTAAGCATTAATAAAATTTATATTTAATTTATTTTGTAAAGTTTTGTATAAGATTAATCTATTTTTTATATCCTCAAAGCAATCTTCACCTGAGGGTTTAATTTCACGGGTCATTTGGAACTTCTGGCCAGCCATGTGGCTGCCGCCGCCAGCTTTGCGGGGGGAGGCCATGGCGATAGCCGATGCGATGGTTTTCTCCCAGTCCTTCGCCAGCCTGCGGCAACGACCGAGCCACGCGACGGTGCGCTCCACGACCCACCGGGCTGCTTCGTCCGGGCAAGCCCGGACCGTTCTGGGGTCACGCCATAGAACGGGCAGGAATATACGCTAAGCGGACATATGGGGAACGTCACGCTGCAGCTGGGGTGCTTTCGCTCTTCGGGGCATCGTTTGCTGCTTCGGGTGATGCGGATCCTGCCGCCCAGATGTAGTCGCCGGTCAGATTGATGTGCTGCCAGCCGAGTGGCGAGAGGAAGGGCAGCATGGCGTCCGGGATTACCTCGCCTTCGGCGCGCATGGCGTCGATGACCCTGTCGATCTGGACCGTGTTCCACAGCACGATGGCGGCGGTGACGAGGGTCAGGCCGCCTGCGCGGTGCTGCAGGGCCTCGGGCGTCCGGTCGCGTACGCGGCCGAGGCGGTGGAAGCAGACGGCGCGGGCCAGCGCGTTGCGCGCCTCGCCCTTGTTTAGCTCGACTGTGGCCTGACGGCGGAGCGCTGGGTCCTCCAGCCAGTCGAGGGTGAACAGCGTGCGCTCGATGCGCCCGACCTCCCTCAGCGCGAGAGCGAGGCCGTTCTGGCGGGGATAGGCGCCGAGCCGGCGCAGCATCACCGCCGCGGAGACGACGCCGGTGCGGATCGAAGACGCCAGACGCAGCAGGTCGTCCCAGTGGTCGCGGATCAGCGCGACGTTGACGCGGCCCGCGATGAAGGGCTCCAGAATCGGCCAGGTTTTCGCGGGGCCGAAGGCGTGGAGGCGGCGGTCGCGCAGGTTCGGGATGCGCGGCGCGAAGCGGAACCCCAGCAGCGCGAGCAGGCCGAAGACGTGGTCCGAGACGCCGCCGCCATCGGCATGGTGGACGGCGCTGTCGATGGCGGCACCGTGATGGAGCAGCCCGTCGACGACATGGGCGGCCTCGCTCTCGGCGACAGAGATCGTGCGCACGTGGAACGGTGCGTAGCGATCGGAGATATGGGTGTAGAACGAAACGGCTGGGCCTGCGCCCTTGTGCGGGTTCACTGCGCCGACCACCTCGGCCGGGCCGCCGAGGGGAAAGTGCTGGCCGTCGGAACTCGACGCGCGCCCCGTGCCGAACACTGCGGCCAGGGGCTGGGTCTGCTGCGCATCGACGATGCAAGCGAGGGCCAGCTGGTAAGTCTCCTCACGGATGTGCCAGCCGGCGGTCCATGCCAGCTGCTTGTATGTGGCGACAGTGCAGGCTTCGGCCATGCGGGTCAGGCCAAGGTTGGTGGCGTCGGCCAGAATGGCGGTCATGACGGTTCGTGCCGACGCCGCTGACAGACCAGTGCGCAGATGGGTGAAGCAGCCCGTGAAACCGGTCCACCCGTCGACCTCTCCCATCAGATCGGTGATCCTGACGCGGGGCAGCCGCCCGTAGACGCGGTCGGCGAACGCTTGGGCGGCATCGGGGACAGCGGCGTCGAGGGGCGCGATGCGCATTGCGCCGTCGGCGATGCGCACATCGGGCAGCGCATCGGCGACGGCCCGGGCGTCGACCTCTGCAAGACGGCGGTCCAGCAAGGCGCGCCGTTCCGCCAGCCACGCGTCGGGCTCGAGCGGCGCGGCGACGGGCAGCCGACCCGTCTGCTTCATGGCGGCGAAGACCGGCTTCGGGATCAGCTGGTCTTCCACTGCGCGATACTGTCGGCCGCCCTCGACCCAGACGTCGCCTGCGCGCAGGCGGTCGCGCAACTCGGCGAAGAAGCAGAGCTCGTAGCCCTGCGGATCGACGGCGCCGTCGCGGAACACGGCGGCGCGCCAGCCGGGCCGCACGAAGCCGCGCGGCGGATCTTCGGGAAAGCGTCGGCGGTCGCCGGTGTAGAACCCCTTCAGCGCCTCGGATGCGTCGAGCAGAGAAGACACGGCGGGGACGCCGCGGAACGTGAAAGCGGCGAGAAACGCCGGCCCGATCCGTCGCAGCAACGCATGGCTGTCCGCGGCGACCGCCGCATAGTCCGGGCCCTCGGGCCGGATCAGGCGGCGCGCCTCAGCGAGAACGTCAGGCAGGCGATCCCACGGGATGACGGCGTCGACAGCCTTGGTCACGTCGCCGCCCGCGGCGCGCGCCTGCAGCAGCGCGTCGCCGACATCGGCCAGCAGGCGCAGGGTGTCGTTGACGGCGCGGGCGTCCTGCTGCATCCGAGCGGCGGACCGACGCTCGGCGCGCCGGAAGAGGCGTCCGATCAGCCGGTCGAACAGGCCGACGATCTCGTCGGTCAGGCGCTCCGCGGTGTCGAGAACCGTGACGACCAGCGCCGCCCGGCGACGCAGCGGCGTCAGCGCCCGAAAATGCTGAGCGGTCAATCGAGCTCCCTCCTGAGCCAGCCGCCGGATGCGTTCTTCGTGGATCCCGGACAGCACGGCCGGATCGATGCCGAGCGCCCGCGTCGCTTCGAGCCGTGCGATCAGATCAGCCAGCGCCTTGGCCTTGGTCGCGCCGGTCACGTCGCGCATCCAGGCCAGCGTGCTGACAGCGCTGTCGGCCGGAACATCGAGCAAGGCGTCCAGCGCTTGTAGCCGGGTGTCGGACATGCCCGCGACCAGCAGACCCGCCACATGGCGATCCGCCTGCGGCATCGCTGACGAGACGAGCCGCTCGATCACCGTCGGCCCGGGCGCCGCGACGTCGCGTCGGCGCAACTCGGACAGCAGGGCCTCGGCTGCCGCCTCGCCGCGCGTCGTGGCCAGCGCGACGGGCAGGAGCCAGCTCGACATCTCGCGGAAATCGGGCTGGGTGAAGCCGCGGATGCCGAAGGCCGTGCGGATCGCGTCGAGGTGCTCGTATCGCGTAGGCGCACGCTTTGCGTAAGCTGCGGCGATACTGGGGTCGATGTCGAGCTGCTCGCACAGATGGGCGACGATCCGCTCCGGCACGGCCTCGCCGGGGCGGATCACCCGGCCGGGATAGCGGAGCGCACACAGCTGCAGCGCGAAGCCGAACCGATTGTGCGGACGCCGCCGCCGCGCGACGTGGGCCAGCTCCTCGGCGGTCAGGGTGTAATGGCGGACGACTTTCGCCTCGTCCTCTGGCAAGGCGAGCATGGCGTCGAGCCGCGCCCGGTCGATGGTGGCGCGACGCGGCATGGCCATATCCGTCCCAGTTGAAGCACTGTCCAATTACGCCGGGCGTCGGCATGATGACAGAACGACTTGCGGGTCATCCGACGGGGAGGGTTCAAATGG
>CAZRFB010000127.1:0-2892 GCA_964599185.1 uncultured Rhodobacterales bacterium
GAGATCAGCGTCGTCGCCATCAACCCCCACCACATCGGCAATTCCGCCACCAGCGCGGTGCCGAGGCCCAGCAGCATCAGCGCAAGGATCGCCAGCGTCTGCTCGCGGATGAAGATCACCAGATAGACCACGAGGAACGCCAGAAACCCCGGTATCTCGCGCACCGCGTGCAGCATGCCGATGTCCAGCCCGGTGAACCCCGCGCGCTCGACCACGAAATTGTTGAGCGCGGCGGTCCAGGTGGCGAAGGCCAGCGTCATGCCGACCGTCATCAGCACCAGCAACGCCTCCGGCCGCCGCCAGCGCGGCAGCGATGCGGCGTCCTGAAGGGAGAGGGAGGCGGCGCTCATGCGTTTTCCTTACGCCCGCGCGCGGACGCGCGAAAGTGGATACGGTTGCGCGCGAAAGCGCTGGGGGTGAAAACCTGCGCGCGCCGCCTGCCGCCCCTTGGGAAAGCTTGCGCTTCAGCGCATCGCGGGCAGCGCCACCGAGGGCGCGCGGCAGTCGCGCGCCGCGTCGCGGGCGCAGGCGCGGGGGGCGAGGTCGCGCGTCAGGCAGATCCGCACCTCGCGCAGGTGGTCGTCGCCGCAGGTGACGGTCACGCCGTCCGCCACCATGCCGGGGTTGGCCTCCAGAAACGCCGCCTCCACCACGCCCGGCGCGATTCGCGCGTCGCGGCCCAGCCTGCGCAGCGCGGCGGGCCGGTTCACCCGCTCCCACGCCGCGCGGACCAGCGCGAAATACGCCCCGGCTTCCAGTCCCGAACAGCGGCCGTGCTTGCGCCACTGACGCCACGCCAGCCCGCCGGACCCCATGATGTCGGCCATCGCCGCCGTCTCGCGGCGCGAAGGGTCGCGCGCCGCAGTCGGGCAATCCTGCGGCCAGCCGCGCTCATGCTGCGGCCAGAGGCCGTGGACGCTGAAGCCCAGACCCTCGCCCGGCCGGCACTGCGCGGCCTGTCGCGCGTCGCCCTCCAGCGCGCACCAGCTTGCGTTCCACGACAGCGCAAGCACCCAATAGTCGAACACGCCCGCGCGATCCTGCGCAACAGCGCCGCCGCAGCCGATCATCAAGGCGAGAACAGCGATCAACCGCACGACAAGCCCCCTTTATTCCCATCGTCTCTGCTTATATACGCAACGCACTTCCCCTGCGACCGCCGAGAACGCACCGCCTGCGCCCGGTCCCCGAGAGCGCGGGCGGAGACTTTTCGAGGAGACGAATCCATGGCCGATCTGCCGCTGATGCCCAAAGCCACCGCCGTCTGGCTGGTGGACAACACCACGCTCACCTTCGAGCAGATCGCGGCGTTCACGGGGATGCACATCCTTGAGATCACCGGCATCGCCGACGGCGAAGTGGCCGAAGGCATCAAGGGCATCGACCCGATCCTGACCGGCCAGTTGTCGCGCCATGAGCTTGCGCGCTGCGAAGGCGACCCGCGCGCGCGGCTGCGGCTGGAGAAGAAGTCCTCGATGCTGGCGCCGGAGCCCAAGCGCAAGGGGCCGCGCTATACGCCCCTGTCCAAGCGGCAGGACCGGCCCTCCGCCATCGCCTGGCTGGTGCGCTATCACCCCGAGCTGACCGACGGCGCGATCTCAAAACTGGTCGGCACCACCAAGACCACGATAGAATCGGTGCGCAGCAAGTCGCACTGGAACTCGCCCAACATCCGCCCGGTCGATCCGGTCGCGCTGGGGCTGTGCAAGCAGACCGAACTGGACGAAGCGGTGAAGATCGCCTCGGCGAAGAAGGCGCGCGAAAGCGGCGAGCCGGTGCTGACCGACGAGGAGAAGCTGCGGCTGATGTCCACCGAGCAGTCGCTGGCCTCGGCGCGTGAGCCGCGTCTGCCCAGCTCGATGACCGGGCTGGAGAACTTCACCCTCACCGACAGCAGCGACCGCGGCGAAGACCCGCGCGGCCCGGTGCTCGACCCCGACGCGCTGTTCAACCTGCCGCGCGGCGAGGCGGATGAGGACGACGAGGACAGCCTCGACCCCCGCGACCGCCGCTGACGCGCGGCGGCGCACCCCGGCGGCGCATAGGCGGCGCATCGGCGGCGGCGGCGAAACTGCGGCGGCGCCTGCCGCCGTTGACACCGCGCCGCGTCACGCCCATTTTCCCGCCCCGCGCGGCGTCCGCGCAGCAGGAGCGTAGCCGCCATGGCCGTCGTCGTCGTAGAATCGCCCGCCAAGGCGAAAACCATCAACGGCTACCTCGGGTCGAACTACACCGTGCTCGCCTCCTACGGCCACGTGCGCGACCTGCCCGCCAAGGACGGCTCGGTGGACACCGAGCACGATTTCTCGATGTCGTGGGAGGTGGACCCCAAGGCCGCGAAACACCTGCGCGCCATCGCCGACGCGCTCAAGGCCGACGGCGAACTGATCCTCGCCACCGACCCCGACCGCGAGGGCGAGGCGATCTCGTGGCACCTGCTGGAGGCGCTGCGCGCGCGCAAGGCGCTGAAAAAGGATGCCCCGGTCAGCCGCGTTGTGTTCAACGCCATCACCCGCTCCGCCGTCACCGAGGCGATGAAGGCCCCGCGCCAGATCGACCAGCCGCTGGTGGACGCCTATCTGGCGCGCCGCGCGCTCGACTATCTGGTGGGCTTCACCCTGTCGCCGGTGCTGTGGCGCAAGCTGCCCGGCGCCAAGTCGGCCGGGCGAGTGCAGTCGGTCGCGCTGCGGCTGATCGTGCAGCGCGAGATGGAGATCGAGGCGTTCCGCCCGCGCGAATACTGGAGCGTCAAGGCAGAACTGGTCACGCCGCGCGGCGAGACGTTCGAAGCGCGGCTGACGGCGCTGGACGGGCGCAAGCTCGACCGCTTCGACCTCGCCACCGAGGCCGACGCGCAGGCGGCGGTGGACGCCGTGGCCGCCGCCGCGCTGA
>CAZRFB010000128.1:0-9300 GCA_964599185.1 uncultured Rhodobacterales bacterium
CGATGCGGGGCGAGCAGACCGTGCGCCTTCATGATCCGCCGCACCCGGCGCGCCGCCGTCCGGACGCCCCGAAAGCGCAGCCGCGCCCAGACCTTGCGATAGCCTTCCCCTGAGAAGGGCGACGCCTCGATCGCCTCCCGGATCGCCGCCAGCAGATCGGCGTCGCCGCCGGCCCCTCCCGGGCCGCGCCGCCCGGCAGCGCGAGGCTCATCGCCGGCCGGCGCCAGGCGCTGGCGATACAGGGTCGCGCGCGACACCGCCCCAGATGCGGCAGACCGTGGCCAGGGGATACCGGCGCTGGACGGAGGGCGAGGTAGTCCCGATCATTTCCTCGACCTCCGCCCGACCAAAGGGCGGCCGGACTCCAACTTGCCGATCTTTGCGTACAGCAGTTCGTTGGCCATGGTGATCTCGCCCACCTTCGCCTTCAGCCGCTCGATGTCTTCATCCCGCGCATCGCGCTCGCGCTCCTTCGAGCCGCGCTCTCGGCCGCGATCAGCACGCGGTCGCGCCATTCCGACAACCGATGCGCCGGCAGGTTCAGCTCCCGCGACAGCGCCTCCAGGCTCTCACCACGCAGCAGGCGCTGCACCGCCGCCAGTTTCATCTTCGCCGAGAACCGCCTCCCCGGCCCAGCCTCGGCCCCGCCGCCGCCAGCGTGTGGAGCGCGCGTCGGCGGGGCCGAGGCCTCCGTCGCGCCAGATTTCACGTCGTTCTCGTCGTCCATGCTCTACCCCCGTTCATCGGAAAAATAGCGCGCTACACTGTCTCAAGAAACCGTGCCCCGGCCCAAAAAGAACCATGGCAGGCCTTTTTGGAGTGCTCGGCCTCAGGCGGGACGGTCGTCACACCGCTGTCGCGCTCAATAGCGCGCTTGATCGGCTTGCGCGTGCTTTGGGCGACGATCCACAGGCGCGCGAGCAGCGCTGGGTCGATTCGGGTCTCGCGATTGCGATCGCACGGCGGGGTCGGCCGCACCTTGATGCGCCGCAATGGCCGATGCAGGTCGGCGGGAGGCGGCTGTTCGTCGCTGGCCATCCCGTGCTCGGCCCCGATGGCGGCGCGCCGGAGGGCTTCTTCGCAGCCCTGACGCTGTCCAGCGACGGTGCGGTCGCCCTTGAGACCGACCGCTGCGGCACGCGCCGGCTGTTTTACGCCGTCATCGACGGACGGCTCTGCTTTGCGCCGCAGGCCAGAGCGCTGGCTGCGCTGATGGATCGGCCGCCCCGTCTGGACATCACCGCAGCCGGGATGCTGCTGTCTTCCGGCGTGCTCTACCGCGGGCAGACCTTGCTTGAGGGCGTGCGACGGCTGGGCGGCGGCGCGCGGATCATCGTCCATGACGGAGGGCTGAAGCATGAAGAGCGGTTCCGCTACGAGCCCGGCGTCGCCGCCCGCGCGAAGACAGACTGCGGCGCGCTAGCCGAGGAATTCGCGCGTCGCGTCGTCGCCGCTGTCGGGCGCCACCTCGGCGACGTCGACACGACGGCGCTGTTTCTCAGTGGCCGGGCGGATTCGCGCATCATCCTCGCTGGCTTGCTGGCGACGCCGGGCGTGCCGCCGGCGCGGGTCTCGACTGTGACCTGGGGGGATCAGCCCGGCCGCCCCGACAGTGATCTCGCCGTCGCGGCGCGACTGGCTGACGGGCTTGGCGTGCAGCGCCGCAGCCTGTTGCGACGCGATGACGACTTCGCCGCCAAGTTCGAGGCCTTCAACGCGCTCACGGGCGGCGCCAGCGTGATGGCGGCGGATCACCCCGATGAACCGCGTCTGATGGCGGAACTCGCTGCGGAGGGCTTTCGCCACGCTTTCCGCGGCGACCAGATCTTCCTGCAGCGCCCGGGCGCCTATACGCTTGAGCAGGCATGGCAGGGGATCGGCCTTCGACGGCTTCGCGGCGCCCGTCAGGTTCTGGCGCTACTGGCGCCGAAAGTCCGGGACGCCGCCATCGCGGCGACCGAGGCGACGTTCGAGGCGCTGGAGGACCGCTATGCCGGCTACCGGCCCGGCCAGGCCAAGGAGATGCTCTACTTCGACATTCGGCTGCAGGGCTATCTGTTCGACGCCGCACAGGCGCGGATGCTCTATCTCGATGAGCGCAACATCCTGCTGGATGATTCTCTCCTCGCGCTGGCGCGGGAGATGCCAGACGCGATGCGCGCCAAGGCTGCGGTTTTCACTGCGGCGGTGGCGCGGCTGACGGCGGCGTGGCCGCCAGTGGAATTCGCCCGTACGCGCAATCTGGCCCCCTGGGCGGCGAAGTGCGCCTCCGACCAGCCCGCCGGAGCCTATGGCCGGGCGCTGCTCGAAGGCCATGACAGCCCGGTGTGGGATTTTCTCGACCGCGCCGCCGTGGCCCGGTTGATCGATGCCGCCAGCCGGAACGCGCCGCGTCCGGCTTATGGCTCCGGGCGCGCTCTGCTGTCGCTGCTGCGCCGGGTCGAGCCGCGGCTGGGCGCGTCGGTGGCGGCTGTCGCCCGGCGCGATCACTTTGCCGAGGCCGAACTGCTGAAGCGGGTGATGGTGCTGACCAGCGCCTGCAACACCCTGCTGGGCTGACAGGTTCAGTCAGCAGCCGCCAGCGCCCGCTCACGCGCCGCGTCGAGGCGCGCGCGCATCTCATCGCACAGCGCGCGCACGCCATCCGACAGCGTCAGCGCGTCGCCGCGCCCAACCGAACTGCGGTGCACCTTGTTGCGCGCCAGCGCCGCCGGCGCTGGCCGCCCGATCATGCGGTAGATCCGCCCCATCTCGGCGACGGGATCGGCCGTCAGATCCTCGTAGCGGCAGAGCCAGACGCGCGGCTCGGCGTCCAGTCCCTGTGCGAAGAAGTGGTGGTTGCGCGTCACCCAGAACAGCGCGGCGGCGTCGTTGCGCGCCAGGCCGGCAGCGTGCAGGTCGCGGATGCGCGCGATCAGGTCCGCCGACAGCCGCTCCGATCGCCAGTCGGGCCGACCCTCGACGATCGGCGCCAGATCCTCAAGGCCGTTGTCCTTCCCGAACATCTGCATGTTCGACAACACGACGTCGCGAACGTCCCGATAGAGCCACACCGCCCGCCAGCGCGGCGAGCAGGCCAGCAATTCGTCCGCCCGCTGCGAGTCCACCAGCGGTTTGGCCACCACCAGGGGCGCGGCGTTGCGCGCGATCCGCCGTGCCACTTCCGGCAGCGGCGCCAGGCGCAGCCCCTTTGTGTCCGCCGCGTCGGCCAGCGTGGATTTCTCGGCATGCACATCGCTGTCGGGGTCCAGCGCGAACAATTCGCCCAGCATGGTCGTGCCCGAGCGCTGGCAGCCCAGGATGAACACCGCCGTCTGCGCGGCGGCCGGGCCCGCGAACATGCGCCGGAAACGCTTCACTTCCCGGTCGAGGGCGAACTCCAGCCGATGGCGGATGCGCTTGGTCGTGATGTCGCGGCGGTCGTACTGGATCATCGCCCACTCCGTCAGATGATCGACCGGGCGAGCAGCCGGGCGTGCAACGCCTGCGCCCGTTCGAGCCGCGCCGGATCGAGGCCGAGCCTGTCGGCGGCATACGGCGTCGGAGAGCGGAACCGAGCCCCCTGTGCGCGCACAGGCGACTCCGCGCCCAGGCCGATCGTGTCCGCAAGCGCCCCCAGGCCCGACTGCGGCGCGGCGCAGAGCCGGTCGTAGGAGACAAAGCGCACGCGCTCATCCGCGCTGTCCAGCGCCCGCCCGAAGGCGGCGATCCAGTACTCGGCCCAGAAGTCCGCTGTCAGCGGCGAGAGGCCGACGCCCGGTCCGTCGCGCCAGCCGTCGAAATCGACGGGGCGCAGCGCCGCCCCGAAATCGTAGTGGCCTATGCTCTCCATGTAACGCCGCGCGAAATCATCCTTGGCGTGCAGCGCAAGAAAGTTGTCATGCTGGCGCACCAGCGAGCCGACATGCGCGAGCGGGTCGCGAAACATCGCCAGCACCACCGCATCCGGCATGGCGCGCGTCAGGAAGGCGAGGCGCGCGATGTTGCCGTTGTTCTTCGAGACATAGCGCGCCGGGGCCGCATCGCCGCGCCGGCGTCGCGCCAGGCCGACCAGCTTGCGCACATGCGCGCGCAGGAAGGCGACGAAGGCGTCGGCCGACTCACCCGCCGCCTCAGCCGCCGTCCATGGCGCGATGCGGTCCGGGAGATAGTGATCGGGCCAGAATTGCCGCCAGATGACCTCCTCGAAGGCCTCGACGCTGTCATAGCTGACGCTCATGCCGTCGCCATGGGCGCGCTCGCGCGCCTGGCCGGTCTTGCGAAAGCCGCCCGACAGGCTATCCCAAAAAACCGGGCATAGCAGGAACGGCATGTTGCGATAGCTGTGGGTGACGAAAACGGGATCTTCGCACAGCACCTCGAGCGTCAGCGTCGTGCCGGCCCGCGGCAGCGACGTCACGAACACCGGTCGCTCTGCCGGCAGGGCGGCGAAACGGCGGGCCACAGTGCGGTCTTCGAGGCCCGACAGCGCGCGCTGCAGGTCGATCTGGCCCATCGCCAGATCGTGCAGCATCCGCTCGGTGCGGGAATAGGGCGCGTCGAAGCCGCTCACGTCAGTCGCCGCGCCAAGGCCCAGGCGGCGAAACCGATGACGGTAGCCCCGATGATCACGTCCCAGCGCAGCAAAAAATCGGTGGTCGCCACCGCCTCGGCGATCCCCGCCATGTCGCCCAGCCAGATCACGGCCAGCGGCGCCGACAGCGTCAGCGCCGAGCGCAGCGCGATGGATCCGAAGGCGCCGAACAGACGCAGCGAGGCGGCGCGCACCGCACGCTCCTTGGCCTCGTCGTCAAGGGATGCGTCGCCCATCACGCGCAGGCTGTCGCGCGCCGTGAACCCGGCGCGGGTCGCGACGGTGACAAGACCCGACGCCCAGAACGCCGCAGCGAAAGCGATAATGGCCGCCGTCGCAACAACGCCCACCAGAAACATGGCGTCTTACCGGCCGTCTTTTGACGCAATATTGGAGGGAGGCGCCTTGCGGCGCGCGGCCAGCAAACGCTTGATCGGATACCAGATGAAGCCGACAATGGCGAGCAGCACGGCAGCGATTAGTGCGAGTGCTGTGCCGATCGCCGAGATCCTGGCTCCCGGACCAATATAGGCGTAACTTGCTGCTGGGGCGAGAGCTATCATCAACCCAATTATAACTGCGCGCATTGCGATCTCCTGTCACACTATTTATAGATAGTTGCCATTTTCGTATATTTTTAAATCAACACTGATGTGGCCGCTCGGTCTGCTGTGACGTCAAACCAGTCTATTCTATAGGGCGCCTCGAAAAATATCGCGATCTCATCGCGGTTCGGTAGGATGGTGGGTGTGGGCGGCATGATTGAGGATTGATGATGGGTCAGATGGGCTTTTGCGATCTGGCGGACCGTTATGCTGGGCTGGACGCGAAGTCGGACCCTTTGGTGAAGCTGGACGCGGTTGCGCCATGGGACGATTTCCGGGTTCGCCTCGACGCGGTGTGGCGGCGGCCATCGGAGGCGCGGAAATCCCGGGCGGGGCGCAAGCCGTGGGACACGGTGGTGATGTTCAAGGCGATCGTGCTGTGCGCGCTCTACAACCTCTCGGACGAGCAGTTCGAATACCAGCTGCGCGACCGGCTTTCGTTCATGCGGTTCCTCGGCCTTGGCCTCGAGGATCCTGCGCCCGACGCCACGACGGTCTGGCTGTACCGCGAGCAGCTGGTTCGGGCCGGGGTCGTGGAAGAGCTTTTCGCCGCTTTCGACGCGTATCTGAAGGCGCAGGGCTGGCTTGCCATGGGCGGGCAGATGATCGACGCCTCGATCGTGCCGGTCCCGAAGCAGCGCAATACGCGCGAGCAGAACGCCGCGATCAAGGCGGGCGAGACGCCCGAGGGCTGGGACGACAACCCGGCCCGCGCGCGCCAGAAGGACACCGACGCCCGCTGGACCAAGAAGCACGGCAAGGCGCATTACGGCTACAAGAACCACGTCAACGTGGATCGGCGGCACAAGCTGATCCGGCGCTACAAGGTGACCGACGCATCGGTCCACGACAGCCAGGCCCTCGACGATGTGCTCGACGCCGACAATACCGCCTCCGACGTCTGGGCGGACAGCGCGTACCGCTCGGCCGAGATCGAGGGCAAGCTGGAGGCGCGGGGCCTGAAGAGCCGCATCCACCGCAAGGCCCACCGCAACCGCCCGCTCACAGAGCGCGAGAAGCAGGGCAACCGGACGCGCTCGACGGTCCGCGCCAGGGTCGAGCACGTGTTCGGCGCGCAGAGCAACGACATGGGCGGCACGCTGCTGCGCTGCATCGGCATTGCACGCGCCACGGCGCGCATCGGGCTTAAGAACCTCGCCTACAACATGCGCCGGGTGGTCCAGTTGGACGCCCTCGCTGCTGCCCGCGCTTCAGGATGAAGGCGACACCGCCAAGACAGGTGCGTCCTCAGACCGCCTGAGCCACCCGAAAAGCCAACCCTCAACGCCGCCACCCGGCCCCATTTGGGCACGCTATCTCGCCAGAACCGCTTTCTGCTGCCTGACCATAACAAAGCGCGTTATTTTTCGAGGCGCCCTATAGGTTGGTTGAGAGGTCGCATATGTCGTGTATCTGGGCAAGCTGTTTCTTATGATCGGCCGCCGGTGGCGTTGCTCCCCGCTGTCGGCACAAGTGCGCCGAGGCCCGCTGATCGCATCGCCTCTGCGACCTCACTGAAGTTTGTGATCACCTCGTCATAAGGGAGGTCGATCCGGCGCTTGAGCGGACTTTCGACCGGCATCGGCGGCGCAGCGGCGCCGATGCAGTCAAGCACTGACGCCAGCGCCGCGCTCTGGTTGGCGACGAGGTCCTCGTAGCGCACCTCCACCGATGGCCAGGGCCATAGGCGGCGCACGGCGCGTATGGCGGCGATCCAGCGCCGACGGCGGCGAATGCGCGCGACAACCTCCTGCGGATCGACGCGGTACGACGCGCCCGCCGCGATCGGCTCGCTACTGTGCGCGACATTATTTTTGTGCATCACGATCTGTGAAATACTACTTTCAAAGACATTGTCGCGCACCAGTACGACGAGACGATAGCGTCGGGCTGCGAGGATCGGCAGCATCTCAGGCGCCCCGAACAACTGGGCGCTGTTCACCTTGAAGCCCGAGACCGGCAGATCGGCCCGATGCGTTTCGACTTCATCGAGATAGCGCCATATTCTCATCGGTCGGGCGCCGCGCAGCTGCGGCCCACGGATGATGAACCGCTCCGGTCCGCCTTCAGCGAGCCAAGAGTATCTTGGTTGAACCGGGCGCGGATAGAACAGCTCTTCGTAGGCGGCCACCCCGCTTTGCCCCCGCAACAGGGTGACAAGCCATGTAGAGCCGCTGCGAGCGTTCATCGCCATGACAAAGTGATGGTTTTCCATTGTCGCCCTCGCCCTCGCGCCGACATCGCCGTTCTAGCTGATGACGGTATCATCCACACCATGATGATTGCATTACCGTTGCGCGCGCCGTTGCGCGAGGGGCGCCGACACTTTCCGTCGTTGCATTGCCGGGGCGCGCGCCGCGACGCTGGCGCTGCGCCATGGCGCGTTCGCAGCAAGCGTTCACAGTAATTCAATCAAATTGCCGATATCTTGGCTTCGAACGCCGGTTCGGATCGCTTGTGGAATTTTCGGTGATTCGCCGGCTTGCGACGGCCCTTCACGCAACGCACTTGCGTGCCGTCAGCAACAAATCGACTTGAAATATCAATGATTTTGCGCGGCAGAGGTATTCATGATAGGTATTGGCATAAATATTCATAGTACGCACCGCGCTGCGTCAAATTTTCTTCCGGCGGTATTTGGAGAAAACGACTGGCGTCTTTCCGACGCTGCAACGGACGGCAGTCTGTTGATTGCTGTCGTCAGCCTGCCGGCGCAAGGCGGTTCACCGCTGTCGGAGATCCAGTATTCCCTTGACGACGGTCTCTGGACCGACCTCGGGACGACTGAGCCGGGCGTATTCGCCTTGGCCGGTCTGACGAACGGCCAAGAAGTTTCAGTTCGCCTGCGTGCTGTCAATCGGGCGGGTCCGGGTGAGGCTAGCGCGCGGAAGATGGCGACGCCGACGGCGGAGGTGATCGCGCCGGCTAACCTGGTTGCCCCATCCATCAACGGCGACGCCGCTGTCGGGCTGACGTTGGTTGTCGATGACGGTCTGTGGTCCGGCCTGCCTGCGCCGACGCTGAGCCGCATCTGGCGGCGCGACGGCGTCGCCATACCGGGGGCGACCGGATCGCATCTTACGCTCTCCGCCGCTGACGCGGGCGCGGCGATGGACGTCTTGGTTACGGCGACCAATGCGTCGGGGTGGGCCGAGGCTGCTGCGCCTGCGGTCTTCGCAGTCATGCGCACGCCCATTGTCGTGAAGCCCATGTCCGCACAGACTGGGCGGATCGGGGACTGGTTCGGGCTTGACGCCAGCGAGTTCGCCGCCTCCAGCGCGCGCCTGACCTTCGGTCCGGTCAGCGGCGCGACGCCTGACGGCCTCACGCTTGAGCCGGAAACCGGGATGCTGCACGGCGTGCCGACCGTCGGCGGCGATTATACTTTTGCTGTAAGGGTGAGCACGCCCGACAACGCTCTCGACCTGCCTGTGTCGCTGAGAGTGAACCGGATCACCACGCTGGTTTCGGGCGGCTCCGGCCTCACGCGCGGCGCCGAGCTTGGTCTGGCGGAAGGGCCGGGGCTGCGGCGGAAAATGACCGTCGCCGCAAAGTTTCTAATCCCCGCCGGATGGAGCGGCGGCGCCACGCTGTTCTTCATGCACGGCAGGACGAGCGTACGCATTTTCAGCAACGGGAAAGTATCGGTAATCATCCAGCAACCTGACGCGCCGGTTGATCTGGTGAACTGGACCTCGGACAGCGCTGTGAATACCGGGGCAGAGCATATGCTTGTGATCACAGCCGATCTGTCTGACGGGGCGCCGAGCATGACGGTGGCGCTGGACGGCGCAGAGATGCCAGGCGCATTCAACGTCGCGCCGACCGCCGGAGAGATGGCGGTCAACCGCCCCGGTTACGGTGTTGGAATAAGGACAGGCGAAACCGCGCCGCTACCGCCGGGCGGCGCGCTGCGCTGGGTCTATGTTTCGTTCGACGACGCCATTCCGGCGGCGGATTTCATGGATGCGCCTGACCCGGCCGGCATCGGCACTCCATCGCTGTTCTTCGGCGGATCGACGGCGGACTGGAACGCCGGGACGAATTTCGGCGCGGTCGGCGGCGTGTTCACGACTGTCGGGACATTCGTCGCGGAGGAACCGGAGGTCATCCCCGATCCGA
>CAZRFB010000129.1:0-5213 GCA_964599185.1 uncultured Rhodobacterales bacterium
CCGCGTCATCGTCACCGGCTGCCTCGGCGCCGACGCGCAGTATATCCGCGGCGCGCACCCTTCGGTGCTGGCGGTGACCGGCCCGCAGCAATACGAACAGGTGATGGACGCGGTCCACGCCGCCGCGCCGCCGTCGCCCGACCCGTTCATCGACCTGATCCCCGGCCCGCGCGACGAGGGCGCGGGCGTGCGGCTGACGCCGCGCCACTACGCCTATCTCAAGATCGCCGAGGGCTGCGACCACAAGTGCAGCTTCTGCATCATCCCCGCGATGCGCGGCAGGCTGGCGTCGCGCCCGGCGGGCGCGGTGCTGCGCGAGGCGGAGAGGCTGGTGGCAAGCGGGGTGAAGGAGCTGCTGGTCATCAGCCAGGACACCTCCGCCTACGGCAAGGACATCGGCTATGCGTCAAGCCCGTGGCGCGGGGCGGAGCGGCGTGCGCACATCACCGACCTGGCGCGCGATCTGGGCTCGCTGGGCGCGTGGGTGCGGCTACACTACGTCTATCCCTATCCGCATGTGGATGACCTGATCCCGCTGATGGCCGAGGGGCTGGTGCTGCCCTATCTCGACATCCCGTTCCAGCACGCCGCGCCGAGCGTGCTGCGCGCCATGCGCCGCCCGGCCAACGAGGCCAAGGTGCTGGCGCGCATCGCGAACTGGCGCGCGCAGGTTCCCGACCTGACGATCCGCTCGACCTTCATCGTCGGCTTTCCCGGCGAGACGGAAGCGGATTTCCAGCATCTGCTCGACTGGCTGGAGGAGGCCCGGCTCGACCGCGTGGGCGCCTTCCAGTATGAGAACGTCGGCGGCGCCAGCGCCAACGCGCTGCCCGGTCACGTCGCGCCGGAAGTCAAGCAGGACCGCTTCGACCGCTTCATGGCTGCTGCGGCGCGCATCTCCGAGGCGCGGCTTCAGGCCAAGGTCGGCCGCCGCATGACCGTGCTGGTCGATGCGGTGGACGCCGACGGCGCGGAGTGCCGCAGCGCCGCCGACGCGCCCGAGATCGACGGCACCGTGTTCATCGACGAAGATTTCGAGGGGCTTCGGCCCGGCGACATGGTGGCGGTGGAGATCGACGAGGCGGGCGAACACGACCTTTGGGCGCATCGCGTGGGGTGAGGCGCGTGGGGCCTGCCCCTGAACGCCTCCCTCCGGGTGATCTGGCGCTGGTCGCTGCGGATTGCTCCCAAAGGTGGAATGCTCCGGTTTCATCCGTTCAGATCTTGGCGCGCAGCAAGCGCCATGGCCCGTGCGACCAGCACGGGCCGCGCCCTCCCTCCCCCAAGGGAGGGCGCATTGCGACGCTGCGCGTAGCGGATGCTTCGGGGTGGTTTGCGCCATAAACCGCTGTCGCCCGCGCGTTGCGAAGCAGCCTCCCGAGGGAGGGCGCGGCCCTCAGCGCTCCATCCAACCGACCGCTTCCCGCGCCTCGCCGCCGGTAATGCAAGGGCTGTCAGAGGGTCGCAGCCCCCTTTTCAGCGCGGCTGCTCGCCCGCGTCGCCGCCGTCCTCGTTCGGCGCGTCCTGACCCTTTGGCGGCGGCGACAGCCCGGCGCCCGGCGTCGCCGTGGCGGCGACGGTCGCCGCCAGCGCCGCCGCGGGCGCGACGCGCGCGGGCGGGGCGGCGCCGTTCTTGTCCTCGCCGAACCAGACGGTCATGTGCGGGAACGGGATCTCGACGCCCGCCTCGTCGAAGCGCAGCTTGACCGCCTCGTTGTAGGCCCTCCCCACCGCCCATTGCGATCCGGGCCGGGTGCGGATGCGCGCGCGCACCATCACCGCGCTGTCGCCGAATTCGGTCAGCCCGTGCCATTCCAGCGGCCCCAGCATCTCCCGCCCGTGGGCGGGATCGGCCTTCACGTCGTCGAACGCCTTGAACATCAGCGCCTTGGCCTCGGCGACGTTCTCGCGATAGGCGATGCCGATCTCGGCGACGTGGAAGCCGAAGCCGCGCATGAAGTTCGACACCATGTCCACCGACGAGAACGGGATGATGTGATAGACGCCGGTCAGATCGCGCAGCGACACCGAGCGGATGGTCAGCTTCTCCACCGTGCCGGTGACGCCGCCCACGGTGATCACGTCGCCCACGTTGATCGCGTTCTCGAACTGGATGAAGATGCCGGTGATGATGTCCTGCACCATGCGCTGCGCACCGAAACCGATGGCGAGGCCGAGCACGCCGGCGGAGGCCAGCAGAGGCGCGATGTCGAGCCCGATCTCCGACAGCGTGACCATCAGCGTGATCACCACGATCATGATGGTGGCGGCGTTGCGGGTCAGCGTCAGCAGGGTCTGCTCGCGCGCGTTGGCCTTGTCCTCGCGGTCGGGGTTGAGGCGGTAATCGACCCAGGACGCGATCGCCAGCCACAGCAGGAACGAGAACGTCACGATCACCGCGACGCTGAGCATCAGCCCGGCGAAATCGTCGCCGAAACGGCGCGCGAACCAGCCCGACACGTCGTAGAGGCCGCTGACCTGCACCGCCACGCCCAGCGTCGCGAGCAGCAGCACCAGCCGTGCGGCGCCCATGAAACGCGCGATGAACTCGTTCAGCCGCGTCTCCAGCAGCGGCAGTTGCCGCGTCATCTCCTCGGGCAGATGCAGGCCGCGATGCGCGGTGCGGTTGGCCAGCGCGCCCAGCAGCGCGCCGCCCGCCAGCACCGCCACCACCTTCGCCGTGGTCGCCAGCACCGGCTCGATGGCGCCCGATTGCGAGACCGCCGTGACGAACAGCCCGATCAGATAGGCCAGCATCGGCCAGTGCCAGAGCTTCGCCAGCGCCGCCAGCACGCGCAGCGTGGCGTCGTTGTTGGCGGCCTCCGCCCGCGCCCCAAGCCACGTTGAAGGCGCGCGGCGGTGGCGGATCACGATGGCGATGGCCCAGAGCAGCACCAGCGAGAACACCACCACCTGCACCGCGCGCCCGGTGAAGATCGACATGCTCTGATTGACGATCGGCGTCACCAGCAGCATCCCATAGCCCAGAATGCTGACCAGCCCGCCCAGCCGACCCGTCCAATAGTGCGCGCCCGCATCGGTGAACGGCGTGATCCGCAGCGCCGACACATACGGCGCGAACACGGCGCGGATCACCACCTTGACCATCTGCACGATCAGGAAGGCGTTGAGGTAGAGCGCGGCGTTCACGCCGCCGTCGGCGCCGCCGCCGATGGCGCCCAGCGCGATGGCGTGGCCGGCCGCCCAGGCGAGCAGCACCGTCGCCGCGTCGATCAGCACATAGGCGCCGCCCAGAGCGCAGAGCTTGAGGATCGACGCCCCCTGCGCCGCTTCGCGAAGCCCGCGAAACAGCCAGCGCGCGAAGCGGCGCAACAGCAGGTAGAGCGCCACCGTCGCGACGATCAGAAGCGCCAGATCGCGCGCAGCGTCGATCAGCACGCTGGACCGCGAGCCGATCAGCACCGAGAGGCGGCGCTGGGTGGTCGCGAGGCCGCTTGTGAAGGCGTCGGCGGTGTCTTGCGCCTCCTCGACCAGCTTTTTCGTCAGCAGCGCAAGGCGGCGCCCTACCGTCGCGGGCGCGGCGTCCTCCGCTGGCGCGGCGTCCTGATCCGGCGGCGCGGCGGCGCCCGCCGCATCGGTCGCCGCATCGGTCGCCGCAGACGGCGCAGACGGCGCGGCCGGCGCCGCGCCCGCCGCCAGCCGCTCAAGCTCCGCCAGCAGCGCCGCCCGCGCCGCATCGTCGCGCAACACGTCGATCAGCGCCTGCGCCTGCGCCGCGCCGGTGGAGAGGGCGGGCGTCGGGGCTGGCGGCGGCGCCGCCGTTTGCGCCTCGGTCGCGGCGGGGGCCAGCGACACCTGCGCGGTCGCGGCGCCCGCCATCGCCAGCCACGCCATCGCCAGCCACGCCAGCGTCGCCGCCATCATCCGAACCGAAGTCATCGCCACGCGCGCCATCCTCCCGGGTTCAGGGGCAGGGCGCCCCGCGCCCCGTGCTACCGCGCAACAGTCGGCGCGCCAACCCGGCCCGGTTGCGCGCGCGCCGCCGCCGGCGCAGGGTTCGCGCTCAGTCCCTGCCGGAGATCGCCGATGCCGCTCGTCGCCCCGCTGCCTGCCGACCATGCCCCCGCCGTCGCCGCGATGGCGAAATTCTTCAACGAAACACTGGGGTTCTGCCCCAATTCGGCGCTGACGATGCAGCGCCGCCCCGCCCTGGCGCTGGCGTTCATCGCGCTCAACAAGGCGGTGATGGCCAACGAGGGGCGGGTGACCTCCGAGCTCAAGCGCCTGATCGGCCATGTCGCCAGTCAGACCGCTGGCTGCCGCTACTGTCAGGCGCACACGATTCTGGCCGCGCAACGCTATGGCGCGACGCCGGAGCGGCTGAGGGCGGTGTGGGACTATCGCGCCTCGCCGCTGTTCAGCGACGCCGAGCGCGCCGCGCTGGATTTCGCGGTCGCCGCGTCCTGCGCGCCCAACGCGGTCGATGGCCCGATCCAGGACGCCCTGCGCGCCCATTGGGACGACGGCGAGATTGTCGAGATCCTCGGCGTGGTCAGCCTGTTCGGCTTTCTCAACCGCTGGAACGACTCGATGGCGACCACGCTGGAGGAGGGCGCCGAGACCGCCGCCGCGCAGTATCTGGCGGCGGCGGGGTGGGAGAAGGGCAAGCACGGCTGACGGGAGGGCGGGGCGATGCTCGACGGCGTGATGCGCAGGCTGCTCAACCCCGGACTCAACCGGGCGGGGCGCGCGCTGGCGGGGCTGGGAGTGACGGCCGACATGGTCACCGCCTTCGGGCTGTTGGCCGGGCTGGGCGCGGCGGGGATGATCGCGCTGGGCTGGTTCGGCTGGGCTCTGGCGCTGATCGCGCTGTCGCGGGCGGCGGACGGGCTGGACGGCGCCGTGGCGCGCGCCACGCGCGTCACCGATTTCGGCGGCTATTTCGACATCACCGCCGATTTCCTGTTCTACGGCGCCGTGCCGCTGGGCTTTGTGCTGGCCGATCCGGCGGCCAACTGCGCGGCGGGGGCGGCGCTGCTGTGCGCGTTCTATTTCAATGGCGCCACGTTCCTCGGCTTTGCGATCCTGGCGGAGAAGCACGCGATGCGCACCGAGAGCCGGGGGGTGAAGTCGCTGTATTACACCGCCGGGCTGCTGGAGGGGACCGAGACCATCGCGTTCTTCGCCCTGCTGTGCCTCGCGCCGCAGTGGTTCGCGCCGCTGGCGCTGGGCTTCGCCGCGCTGACCTTCCT
>CAZRFB010000130.1:0-6041 GCA_964599185.1 uncultured Rhodobacterales bacterium
CCCAAGGCCGGAGCCCGCCTTGCTGGCGCCGCCGCGAAACGCCTGAAACAGGTTCTCCTGCGCCTTGGCGGGCAGGCCGGGGCCGTCGTCCACCACGTCGATCTCGACGCCTTCGGCGGTGGCGCGCGCCTCCATCGCCACAACGCCGCTGCGGCCCGACGCCTCGATCGCCTGCCGCGCGTTGCGCATCAGGTTGGACAGGATGCGATACAGGTGGTCGGGGTCGGCGGTGATCACCATCTTCTTGTCGGCGCGGTTCTCGAAGCGCGCGGCGGAGGGCTGGTCCATGTCGGGAAACACGCCCTCGCACACTTCATGCGCCAGCGCCGTCAGCGCCACGCGGCGCGGCTCGGGCGGGGCCTCCTTCGCGGCGCCGAAGCGCAGGGTGCTCTGGCACAGCGTCACCGCGCGGTCGAGCGAGTGGATCAGCTTGGGCGCGATGCGCGACACCGCCGGGTCGGCGCTGCTCTCCAGCCGGTCGGCCATCAGCTGGGTGGTGGCGAGCATGTTGCGCAGGTCATGGCTGATCTTGGCGACCGCCTCGCCCAGCGCGGCCAGCCGCGCCTTCTGGCGCAGCGCTTCGCGCATCTGGTGCTGCATGTCGGCGAGCGCGAGTTCCGCCACCGCCAGTTCGGTGACGCTGCTGGAGGGCCGGATCACGCGGGTCGCGTCCTCCGGGTTGTCGCGGAACGCGGCCATGTTGCGCACGATCCGGCCCATGGGGCGCACCAGCAGGCATTGCAGCAGCACATAGAGCAGCGCCGCCGTGCCGACCGATATGCCCAGCGACAACAAGAGGATGCGCCCGCCATAGGCGCGGATCGCGGCCTTGAGCGGCGCCTCGTTCATGGTGATCTCGATCTCGTCGCCGCCGTCGGGGTAGGGGGCGCCGATCACCCGCACATGGCGCGCCTCGGTCGCGAACAGACAGCGCAGCGCATCGCCGATCAGAGTGAGGGTCGCGGCGTCGCGCAGATCGAACGTCGCCTCGATGGTCGGCTGATCGGGCGCGCTGAGCGCCAGCCTGCGCGCGCCGCCGCCGCGCAGCACGATGCTGTCTGCGCCCGCCCGCGCCAGAAGCTCGCCTTCGAGCGAGGGGTCGAGCATCCCCTCCGGCGTGGCGAGGATTGCGAGCGAGGCGAGGTGCGCCATGCGCAGCCGCTCGTCGAGGTGGTCGAGCCGGAATCGCGCCACCGAGGGCGCGAAGATCACCACCTCCAGCACCATCACGGTGAGAAGCGTCATCAGCAGCAGACGACCCGACAGGCTGCGCGCCAGATTCATGCGATGCCAAGCCGTTCAACCGGCGCGACGGCGCGCCCGCCCGGACTCTACGCTCCGTCAGCCGAGCTTCGCAAGCAACCGCACCGCGCGCTTGACCCAGACGCTTTCGAACAGGCGCGGCGCATACCAGGCCCCGGCGGCGCGCTTGGAGAGCTCGCCCAGCGTGGGATAGGGCGCCACCATCCCCGCCACGGCGCCGATCTTGAGGTTTTGCGCCAGCGCCAGCGCCCAGAGCCCGATCAGCTCTCCCGCCTGCGCGCCGACGATGGTGGCGCCCAGGATGCGCCCGCGCGGGCCGACCATCACCTTGATGAAGCCGTCGGTTGCGCGCTCGGCCCTTGCGCGGTCGTTTTCGGCGTAGTCGGCGCGCACCACCTCAAGCTGGTCGCCATGCGCCGCGCGCGCCTCCGCCTCGGTCAGCCCGACATGGGCGATCTCGGGGTCGGTGAAGGTGACGCGCGGGATATGGTCGTCGCGCGCGGTCACCGGCAGGCGAAACAGCGCCGAGCGGATCACCAGCCCGGCGTGATAGCCTGCCAGATGGGTGAACTGCATTCCGCCCGCCGCGTCGCCCACCGCATAGACCCGGCGGTTCGACACCGAGCGCAAGCCCTTGTCCACCGCGACGCCGGTTTTCGTGGTCTCGACGTTGGCGGCCTTGAGGTTCAGCCGCTCAAGGTTGGGCCGCCGCCCCACCGCGACCAGCAGATGCGAGCCGTCGATCATGGTTCCGTCGGCCAGCGTGACGCGCACGCCCTGCGGGCCGGGGGCCGCGGCGGCGACCTGCGCGCCTTCGCGGATCTCCACGCCCTCCGCCCGCAGCGCCGCCAGCGCCACCACCGCCGCCTCGGGGTCTTCGCGGCCCAGCGCGGTCGCCGCCTCGATGACGACGACCTGCGCGCCAAGCCGACGATGCGCCTGCGCCAGCTCCATGCCGATCGGCCCGCCGCCGATCACGATCAGCGTCTCAGGGCGCTCGACAAGGTCGAAGATGGTCTCGTTGGTGAGGTGGGGCGTCGTATCGAGGCCGGGGATCGGCGGGACGAAGGCGCGCGAGCCGGTGGCGATTACGAAGCGGCGCGCCTTGATCGTGACATGCCCCGCGCGCAGCGTGTCGGGCGCGGTGAAGGCGCCCCAGGCCTCGATGACGCGCACGCCCAGGCTCTCGTAGCGCGCCACGCTGTCATGCGGCGCGATGCCCGCGATCACGCCGCGCACGTGGGCGGCGACGGCGGCGAAGTCCACCTGCGGCGCGGCGGGCGCAACGCCGAAGGGGGCGCCCGCGCCGAGGGCGTGGGCGTGCCTGGCCGCCGCGATCAGCGCCTTGGACGGCACGCAGCCATAGTTGAGGCAGTCGCCGCCCATCTTGTGGCCCTCGACCAGCACCACCGAGGCGCCCATCTGCGCCGCCCCCGCCGCCGTCGAAAGCCCGCCCGAGCCGCCGCCGATCACGCACAGATCGACCGCCATATGCTCTTCGACCAATCCGTCACGCGCCATGGTCATATCCTCTTTGTCTTGCGCAGCGCCTTGATCGCCACCGGCAGCAGCGATAGCGCCGCCAGCCCGATCAGCGGCCCCAGCACCCGCCACTCGAAGATCACGCCGAGGTCGGGCTGCTCACCGCGCGCGAACACCTCGCCAAGCCCGGCGCCCACGGAAGCATACACCAATGTGCCCGGCATGATGCCGACGAATGTCGTCCAGACGTAGGTGCGGGTGCGCACCCCCAGAAACGCCGGCGCGAGGTTGGCGACGAAGAAAGGCACCGCCGGCACCAGCCGCATCGCCAGCATGAAGCTGACCTCGTTTTCCTGAAAGCCGTCCTCGACGCGCTTCAGCCAGCCGCCCGCCTTGGCGCGCAGCGCGTCGCCGAGGCCGGTCTTGGCGGCGAGAAAGATCGCCGTCGCGCCCGCCGTCGCCGCCAACACCACATAGGCGGCGCCGAGCAGCGTGCCGAACAGCAGCCCCCCCGCAAGGGTGAACCACACCGCGCCCGGCGCCGAGAACGCCACCGCCAGCGCATAGGCGCCGATGAAGCCCAGCGCCGCCAGCGCATAATTGGCGTCGCGCCAGGCCAGCAGCGCCTCGCGGTTGCGCTCCAGCGCGGCGAAGCTGATGTGTTCGCGCAGCAGGAAGAACGCCAGCGCCGCGCCCAGCGCGATCAGCGCGAGGGGCGCCAGCCGCCGCCATGTGACCGGCGCGGCCTTTTCAGAGGGCTGCATGGGGAAATCTCCTGTTGCGCTGCGTCACGGCCCAAGGTGCCGACGGCGGGGCCGATGCGCCAGTGCGGATCACGCCGGATTTACCGTGCGCCGTTCGCGTTGACAGCGCGGTGCGCGCGGGCTATCCACCGCGCTCGATTTGCACATCCCCGCCGGGCGCGTCAGCGTGGGCGGCGAGAATGAGGTCCGAACCGCCATGAAACGCACGTATCAGCCGAGTCGGCTCGTCCGCAAGCGCCGCCACGGGTTCCGTGCGCGCATGGCCGACAAGGACGGGCGCAAGATCATCAACGCGCGCCGCCGCATCGGGCGCAAGCATCTGACCGCCTGACTTCTGCGATGACCGGCGCGGCGACCGACGGCGCGGCGCAAGCCGGACCGCACCCGCCGCGCCTTGAGACGCTGAAGCTGCGGCGTGAGTTTCTGGCGGCGGCGCGGGCGGTCAAGGCCTCGGCGCCGTCGCTGATTCTGCAAGGTCGGCGGCGCGGCGCGGCGGAGCCGGGCGATGGCCTCGTGCGCATCGGCTACACCTGCTCCAAGAAAGTCGGCAACGCCCCCACCCGCAACCGCGCCAAGCGCCGCCTGCGCGCGGCGGCGGCCAAGGTGCTGCCGCAAGCCGGGCGACCGGGCTGGGACTACGTGCTGATCGGGCGCGCCGGGGCCACCAACGCGCGCCTGTTCACCGACCTTCTGCGCGATCTGGAGGGCGCGGTCGCGCGGGTTCATGGCGCCAAGGCGGTGGAGCGGTGACGCCTTTGGCGTTCGTCCTCAGCCTGCCGGTGCGCCTCTACCGCGCCACCTTCTCGCCGCTGGTGGGGATGAGCTGCCGCTTCCATCCGACCTGCTCGGCCTATGCGCTGGAGGCGCTGGAGAAGCACGGCGCCATCCGGGGCGGGTGGCTGACGCTGCGGCGCATCCTGCGCTGTCACCCCTGGGGCGGCTCCGGCTATGACCCGCCGCCGGACAGAGAGCGGCCATGAACCCGATTCCCTTCGCGACCATCGGCCTGCTGATCGCCTCCAACGTGTTCATGACCGTCGCGTGGTATGGCCACCTCAAGTTCAAGGCGGCGCCGCTCTATGCGGTGATCCTGGCAAGCTGGGGCATCGCGTTCTTCGAATACATGCTTCAGGTGCCCGCGAACCGCATCGGGCATGGCTATTTCTCCGCCGCCGAACTCAAGACCATCCAGGAGGTGATAACCCTGGTGGTGTTCGCGGTCTTTTCGGTGTGGTTTCTGGGCGAGCCGCTGCGCTGGAATCACGCGGTGGGTTTCGCGCTGATCGCGGGCGGCGCGTTCTTCGTGTTCCTCAAGTAGCGCCCCGCGCCGATGCGGCGCGGACAAGAGGTCTCGCAATCCCGCGCCGATCCGATTACATCGCGGGCGCGGCGCCGTTGCGGCGGTCGAGAATATCCGTGCCGCCCGGCGATGGGCGCACCCCTGATGAACGTTGAGCGGAGCGCGCGATGAGCGACCAGAAGAACATGATCATGGCGGCGGCGCTCAGCTTCCTGGTGATCGTGCTGTGGCAGTTCTTTCTCGCGCCGCCGCCGCCCGACCCGGCGCTGGTCGCGCAGCAGCAGGCCCAGCAGCAGAGCCAGCCGCAGGAGATGGTCGAGGGCGTTCCCGCCGGGCCGCTGCCCACGGCTTCCGTGACCGTGCCGCTGGAGCAGGCGCTGGCGGCCACGCCGCGCGTGGGCATCGCCACGCCCCGGCTGACCGGCTCGATCTCGCTGCGCGGCGGCCGGGTGGACGAATTGCGGCTGCTCGACCACCGCGAAACGGTGGACCGGACCTCGCCGCCGGTGGAGCAGCTTTTCCCCTACGGCACGGAGAACCCCTATTACGTCGTCTGGGGCTGGACGCCCGCGCGCGGTTCGCAGACCGGGCCGACGCCGGGCGCCGACACGGCGTGGACGCTGGAGAGCGGCGAGACGCTGGCGCCGGGCAAGCCGGTCGCGCTGGCGTGGGAGAACGGCGCCGGGCTGACCTTCCGCCGCGAATTCTCTATTGATCACAACTACATGTTCACCGTCACCCAGACGGTTCAGAACAACACCGATCAGCCGCTGACGCTGGCGCCCTACGGCACCGTGGCGCGGCACGGCACGCCGAAGACCATTGGTTTCTATATCCTTCACGAAGGCGCCATCGGCCATTTCGACGGCACGCTGAAGGAGATCAACTACAAGGACATGCTCGACTTCGCCGCCGATCCGGCGGAGGGCGGCCCGGCGGAGCGCGTCGGCGTCGCGGCGAACGGCTGGCTGGGCTTCACCGACAAATACTGGATGACGACGCTGGTCGGCGGACCCGACCGCGCGTTCACCGCCGTGTTCAAGGCGGTGCAGACCGCCGCCGGGCCGGTGTTCCAGACCGATCTGCGCCATGCGGCGGTGACGGTGGCGCCGGGCGAGAGCGCCAGCGTCACCGACCTGATGTTCTCCGGCGCCAAGGAGGTGCGGCTGCTGCAGGCCTATGAGCGCGATCTGGGCATCGACGGCTTCGTGAATGCGGTGGACTGGGGCTGG
>CAZRFB010000131.1:0-4360 GCA_964599185.1 uncultured Rhodobacterales bacterium
GGTCACGCTGAAGGACCTGTTCGACACGGCGGGCGTCGAGACCGAGGGCGGCTCGCGCCATCTGGCCGGGCGCACGCCTGCGCGCGACGCGGCCTGCGTCGCGGCGCTGACGGTGGCGGGGCTGGTGTGCCTGGGCAAGACCCACATGACCGAACTGGCGTTCTCGGGTCTGGGGGTCAATCCGATGACCGCGACGGCGCCCAACGCGCTGAACCCCGACTGGGCGCCGGGCGGCTCGACGGCGGGGGGCGCGGCGTCGGTGGCGTTCGGCCTCAGCCCGCTGGCGCTGGGCACCGACACCGGCGGTTCGGTGCGCATCCCCGCCGCCTGGCAGAGCCTTGTCGGTCTCAAGACCACCTTAGGGCTGATCGCGCTGGAGGGGGTGATCCCGCTGGCGCCGGATTTCGACACCGTCGGCCCGCTCAGCCGCACGGTGGAGGACGCCGCCTTGATGCTGGCGGCGCTGACCGGGCGCCCGGCGGCGGACCTTTCGGGCGCATCCCTGCGCGGCGTCGCGCTGCTGGCGCCGACCGACATGGTGTTCGACGGCGCCGACCCTGAGCCGGTCGCGGCCTTCGAGGCGGCGGTGGCGGCGCTGGAGCGCGCGGGCGCCCGCGTCGAACGCGCGCCGGTCCCTGAGCTGGGCGCGGCGCTGGCGGCGTCGCTGGAGATGGGCTCACCGGTGGCGGCGCAGGGCTATGCGGTGTGGCGCGAGACCATCGAGGCGGCGCCGGAGTTGATGTATCCCCCTATCCTGCAACGCTTTCGTGGCGGCGGCGCGCAGAGCGGCGACGCCATCGAGCGCGCGCGGCTGACGTTCCGGCGGCTCGCGGCGGCGCTGACGGCGCGCATGGCGGCGTTCGACGCGGTGATCTGCCCGACCTCGCCGATCCTGCCGCCCGACGCGGCGCGGCTGCTGGCGGATGAGGCGTATTTCAGCGAACGCAACATGCTGGCGCTGCGCAATTCCCGCGTCGGCAACTTCCTGGGCCTGAGCGGACTGACGCTGCCGACCACTGGCCCGGGCTGCGGGCTGTTGCTGAACGGGCGTCCGTTCGACGAGGCGCGGCTTTTGCGCATCGGTTCGGCGGCGGAGGCCGCGCTCGCGCGCTAGCGCTTTGACCGTGGCTTGAGGATCACGGTATGTTCGCAGGCGGACAGGGGCGCGCCAGACGCCCCGCTTGAGGCGACACGCGATGCAGCACCCCGCGCGGTTTCAGCACCTGCCGGACTACGCCTTTCCGCGCCTGCGCGCGCTGCTCGACGGCCATGCGCCCGGCGGCGCGCCGATTCCCATGGCGATCGGCGAGCCGACGCACCCCTGGCCCGCCTTCGTGGCGGAGACGCTGGCGGCCAACGCGCATCTCTACGGCAAGTATCCGCCCAACGAGGGGACGGAGGAGCTGCGCGCCGCCTGCGCGGGGTGGCTGGCGCGCCGCTTTGGCGTGAGCCTTGACCCCGAGCGCGCGATTCTGCCGCTGAATGGCACGCGCGAGGGGCTGTTCATGGCCTGTCTGGCGCTGTGCCCGGAGCAGAAGGGCGGCCAGCGCACGGCGGTGCTGCTGCCCAATCCGTTCTATCAGGCCTATGCGGCGGCGGCGCTGGCGGCGGGGGCGGAGCCGGTCTATGTCAACGCCACGCCCGAGACCGGCCACCTGCCCGACTTCGCCGCCCTGCCGCGCGAAACGCTCGACCGCGCGGCGGTGGTCTATCTGTGCTCGCCCGCCAACCCGCAAGGCGCGGTCGCCTCGCGCCGCTATTGGGCCGGGCTGCTGGCGCTGGCGGAGAAGCACGATTTCCGCATCTTCGCCGATGAGTGCTACAGCGAGATCTGGCGGTCGGCGCCGCCGCCCGGCGCGCTCGAGGCGGTGCGCGACGCAGGGGCGGACCCGGAGCGGGTGCTGGCGTTTCATTCGCTCTCGAAACGCTCCAGCCTCGCGGGGCTGCGCTCGGGGTTCTGCGCGGGCGGGCCGAAGGCGGTGGCGGCGCTCTTGCGGCTGCGCAGCTATGGCGGCGCGCCCAACCCCTTGCCCGCGCAGGCGGCGGCGGCGGCGTGCTGGCGCGACGAGGCGCATGTGGTCGTTAACCGGAAACTATACGCCGACAAATATGCGTTAGCCGATGCGATCCTGGGCAATCTGCCGGGATACGCGGCGCCGGAAGCGGGGTTCTTTCTATGGCTGCGGGTGGGCGACGGCGAGGCGGCGGCGCTGAGGCTGTGGCGCGAGGCGGGCGTGCGCGCGCTGCCGGGGGCGTATCTGTCGCGTCCGACGCCGCAGGGCGACCCCGGCGCGGCGTATCTGCGGGTGGCGCTGGCGGCGCCCGCCGATCAGGCGCGCCGGGGGCTGGAGGCGATCGCGCGGGTGTTGAGCGGGGAGGGCGGGGCATGAGCGACTGGAGCCAGGGGCGCGCGCGGGCGCCGTTGCTGCCGCAGCCGGTCGCGGCCTTCCTGCGGCGGCGCGGCGCGGAGGCGGCGGGGCTGGCGCTGCTGGCGCTGGGCGCGGCGCTGGCGGCGGCGCTCGTCAGCTATGACGCGCGCGACCCCAGCTGGTTCGTCGCCACCGCCGAGCCTGCGCGCAACCTGCTGGGCGAGGTCGGCGCGCTGGTGGCCGATCCGCTGATGCGCACGCTGGGGCTGGCGGCCTGGGCCCCGGCCGCAGCGCTGGCCGCATGGGGACTGCGGCTGACGCTGCATCGCGGCGAGGCGCGGGTGTGGTCGCGGCTGGCGCTGACGGCGGTCGCGGCGCCGGTCGCCGCGATGTTCGCCGCCGCCCACGCGCCCCATGCGGGCTGGCCGCTCGACACAAGCGGTCTGGGCGGGATGATCGGCGACATGGGGCTGGGCGCGCTGTTGCGCGCGGCGCCGGTGTCGGCGTCAGGCGCGCTGCCGTGGGTTACGCTGGGTCTGGGCGGCGCGACGCTGCTGCTGGGCGGTCTCGCGCTGGGGCTGGACCGGGCCGAGACGCGGGCGCTGTCGCGCTATCTGGGCCGGGGTCTGCGCACCGCCGCCGCCGCGCTGGCGCGGCTTGCGGCGGCGGCGGCGCGCGGCGGGCTGGCGGTTGGCGGCGGCGCGGCGCTGGCGGCGCGCGCGCGGCTGTTCGGGCCGCGCTCCGCCCGCGTGGCGCCGCCCGAGCCGGTGGGCCGCGCCAGGCGGCGCGAGCCGCGCCTCAGCGGCGACGCCGACGAGATCGACGCCGCGCCGCCGCCGCGCATTCTGTCGGCGCCGAAGAAGCCGGTGAAGAAAAGCCGCCGCGCCGAGCGCGAGGAACAGCCCGCGCTCGACTTCGACGCCGCGCCGCCCGAAGGCTATGACGCGCCGCCGCTGAGCCTGCTCGAGGCCGCGCGCCCCGGCGAAGCGCCGCCGCTGCCGCGCGACGCGCTCGACCAGAACGCACGGATGCTGGAGGCGGTGCTCGACGACTATGGCGTTCGCGGCGAGATCGGCGACGTGCGCCCCGGCCCGGTGGTGACGCTCTATGAGCTTGAACCGGCGCCGGGCACCAAAGCCAGCCGCGTGATCGGCCTGAGCGACGACATCGCCCGCAGCATGTGCGCCATCGCCACCCGCGTCTCGACCGTGCCGGGGCGCAACGTGATCGGCATCGAGCTGCCCAACGCGACGCGGGAGCGGGTGCTGCTGCGCGAGATGCTGTCCTCGCCGGTCTATGAGGACGCCGGTTATCGGCTTGCGCTGGCGCTGGGCAAGGACATCGCCGGAGAGCCGGTGGTCGCCAACCTTGCGCGGATGCCGCATCTGCTGATCGCGGGCACCACCGGTTCGGGCAAGTCGGTGGCGATCAACACCATGATCCTGTCGCTGCTGTATCGGCTGGGCCCCGAGGAATGCCGCCTGATCATGATCGACCCCAAGATGCTGGAGCTGTCGGTCTATGACGGCATCCCGCATCTGCTGAGCCCGGTCGTGACCGATCCGAAAAAGGCGGTGGTGGCGCTGAAATGGACCGTGGCGGAGATGGAGGACCGCTACCGCAAGATGTCCAAGCTGGGGGTGCGCAACCTCGACGGCTATAACGCCCGCGTCGCCGAGGCGCTGGCCAACGATGAGCCGTTCACCCGCACCGTGCAGACCGGCTTTGACGAGGACACCGGCGCGCCGATCTTCGAGACCGAGGCGTTCGCGCCCGAGAAACTGCCGTTCATCGTGGTGATCGTCGATGAGATGGCCGACCTGATGATGGTGGCGGGCAAGGAGATCGAAGCCTGCGTGCAGCGGCTGGCGCAGATGGCGCGCGCGTCGGGCATCCACATCATCATGGCGACGCAGCGCCCGTCGGTGGACGTGATCACCGGCACGATCAAGGCGAACTTCCCCACCCGCATCAGCTTTCAGGTCACCTCC
>CAZRFB010000132.1:0-2899 GCA_964599185.1 uncultured Rhodobacterales bacterium
CCGGCGCGGTGATCATCCGGCTTGAACAGAACTACCGCTCCACGCCGCATATCCTGGGCGCCGCCAGCGGGGTGATCGCGGGCAACAAGGACCGGCTGGGCAAGACGCTGTGGACCGAGGAGTCGCAGGGCGAGAAGGTGCGCCTGATCGGCCACTGGGACGGCGAGGAGGAGGCGCGCTGGGTCGGCGAGGAGATCGAGCGCTATAGCAGTGGCGCGCGCGGCCTCGACCCGATCCCGCTCAACGACATGGCGGTGCTGGTGCGCGCCAGCCACCAGATGCGCGCCTTCGAGGACCGCTTTCTCACCATCGGCCTGCCCTATCGCGTGATCGGCGGGCCGCGGTTCTACGAACGCGCCGAGATCCGCGACGCCATGGCGTATTTTCGCGTGGTGGCGCAACCCGATGACGGGCTGGCCTTCGAGCGCATCCTCAACACCCCCAAGCGCGGCCTGGGCGACAAGGCGCAGGCGGAAATCAACGCGGCCGCGCGCGCCAGCGGCCTAGGCCTGATCGACGCGGCGCGCATGGTGGTCGAGGATGGCGGGCTGACGGCGCGGGCGCGCGGCGCGCTGAAGCAATTACTGAATCAAATTGATCGGTGGCGCGCCTTAGCTTTTCCAACAAAGTTTGAGCGCGTTGATTTGGGAACAGGGAATATAATCGTAACTGACGATGACGTTGCCCTTGAAGTGGAGCGCTTCCAGTCAGTGCCGCTAAATGTCGATCACGTCGAGCTGGCGCAGGTGATCCTCGACGAGAGCGGCTACACCGCGATGTGGAAGGCCGACAAGTCGCCAGAGGCGCCGGGGCGGCTCGACAACCTCAAGGAGCTGGTCAAGGCGTTGCAGGAGTTCGAGAACCTCACCGGGTTCCTCGAGCACGTCTCGCTGGTGATGGACAACGCGCAGGAGGACGCGGTCGAGAAGGTCAGCGTGATGACGCTGCACGCCGCCAAGGGTCTGGAGTTTCGCGCCGTGTTCCTGCCGGGGTGGGAGGACGGGCTGTTCCCCTCGCAACGCTCGATGGACGAGAGCGGCGTCAAGGGGCTGGAGGAGGAGCGGCGGCTGGCCTATGTCGGCGTGACGCGGGCGCGCGAGCACTGCGCGATCAGCTTCGCCGCCAACCGCCGCATCTATAACCAGTGGCAGAACGCCCTGCCCTCGCGCTTCATCGACGAATTGCCGCGCGAGCATGTCGAGGTGCTGACGCCGCCGGGGCTGGCGGGCGGTCGCTATGGCGTGGCGGAGGCCGTGGGCGGCGCCTCGACGCTGGAGCGGCGCGCGGCGGAGGCGTCGGTTTACAATTCGCCCGGATGGCGCAGAATGCAGACGCAAGGCGCGCAACGCGGCGTCGCCAGCCCGCGCGAGGCGCGCGCGCTGGTGATCGACGCCGAGGCTATGGCGGCCTTCAGCGAGGGGACGCGGGTGTTTCACCAGAAATTCGGCTACGGCCTCGTCACCGGCGTCGAGGGCGACAAGCTGACCATCGCCTTCGAGAAGGCGGGCGAAAAGCGCGTGGTGGCGTCGTTCGTCACCGCCGCCGACGCGGCGCCGTTTTGATCGCGGTTCGGTTCCGGGCGCTGGCGCTCGCCCTGCTGCTGACGGCGCCGCTGTCGGCGCGGGCGCAGGATGCGGAGATATATCAGGTCACGCCGCAGCAGATGCAGGAGTTCCGCACCTGCCGCGCGGCGCTGTTCTACCATCTCGACGGCGCGTTGCCGCGTGAGGCGCGGCTGCCGCGCGCCTACGCCGAGACGTTGCTGCAACAGATGAAATTCATCATGACCGAGACGATCCGCACCGCGCCGCACCTGACTGTCGCCGACAGTCAGACGATCATGGACTTCACCGAGCGGTTCTTTCTGGGATTTTCACGCACCATCGCCGAGCGCACCGACCTGCGCGCCGATGTGGCGGCGCGCGAAAGGCTGCTGATCGACTGCAATGCGCTGATCTGGAGCGCCATGCGCCGCCGCATCGATGCGTTGCTGACGCGGCGGGCGCAGACGACGAACCACTATGTGCCGCCAGGCGCGGCGCAGGCGGCTCCTTTAGGGCCCTGATGGATCAGGCGCCGTACACCGACCGGCGGGCGACGGTCTCGATGTCCCAGCGGCTCACGCCGAGGTCGTCGAGTTCGCGGTCGCCCAGCGCCCTGAGCTGGAGGACGGTGTCGCGATAGGCGGCGCGCTTGGCCGAGGCGTCGGCGAGATCGCGCACGAACGACACGACGCTGTCCGCCAGAGAGGCGACGGCGCGGGCGCGGGTCTGAACGAGGGTGGTCATGTCTTCAACTCCTGATCGGCTGCGGACGCCCGTATGGCGCCCGCCGTGGCCGTTGGCTGAGAGATGGTCGTGATTGCGCACTGCGGCAACGGCTATCGGCGCAGCCCCGTCATGCGCGGCGCGCAATGGTTAAAACTTTCTGTTTGCACGCAAACCGGTTTCTGGCATGTCTCCCGGCGCAGTTTAAGGGAGTGCGCCATGCTCAAGGAATTTCGTGAATTCGCCATCAAGGGCAACGTCGTCGATATGGGCGTCGGCATCGTGATCGGCGCCGCGTTCACCTCGATCGTCAACAGCCTGGTGGCCGATCTGATCAACCCGATCATCGGCCTGTTCACCGGCGGCATCGACTTCTCGAACCTGTTTCTCAACCTCAGCGGGCAGGAGTTCACCTCCGTCGCCGCCGCGCAGGCCGCCGGGGCCGCGACGCTGAACTACGGGCTGTTTCTCAACGCGGTCATCAGTTTTCTGATCGTCGCCTGGGTGCTGTTCCTGATCATCAAGGGCGTGAACCGGCTCAAGGCGCAGGTCGCGGCCACGGAGGAGGCCGCCCCGCCGCCGCCGCCGCCCGCCGAGCAGGTGCTGCTGACCGAGATCCGCGACCTGCTGAA
>CAZRFB010000133.1:0-5839 GCA_964599185.1 uncultured Rhodobacterales bacterium
CAGCGCCTCGACGCCCTCGTCAATCTTCGAGGCGGATTTGGTGAGCCGCTCGCGCAGCCTTTTGAAGAATGACATGGGCGGCCTCCGGCTTTGCCCGCTGACAATTAAGCGATCCGGTCGCCATGGGAAAGGGCGCGGCGCCCCTTCGCGGCCCGGCTGCGCCGTTGACCACCGCGCGCGCGCGCCTGTATGCAAGGCGCGGAGGGCCTGTAGCTCAATGGTCAGAGCGAACCGCTCATAACGGTTTGGTTGCAGGTTCGAGTCCTGCCGGGCCCACCATATCCGTCAAGGGATTGCGACGGATTTGCAGCTTCCTTGCCGGTTCGTTGAACGGAAGACACCACAGAATCCAGTATTTCGGCCTCTGCGCCGAGGGGGCGGGAGCAAACCGTCAACGGCGGCGTGATGTCGCGCCGCGCGATCATCACCCCGTCCTCGGGCGCGGCCTGCGCCGCGAGGGCGGCGATCACCCTTGTCCTTGCCGGCGCAGGACGGGCCCACGATCAGGAACAGCCGCCCGGTCATGCCGCTGTGGCCTGCGCGCCGAAGCCATAGACCTGCGCGCCCGCGACCCAGACGGCCGCCACCGACAGCGAGCCGCCACCATCGCGCGCGCGGATCAGGTCGGCGCGCTTGCCGAGGCCGATCTCGCCCCGGTCAGCCAGCCCCGCCGCGCGCGCCGCAGCGCCCGCCATCAGGTCCAGCGCCTCTGGCCAGCCGAGGCCCATCGCGCCGGTCAGCACGCCGAGCGCAGGCAGCATCGCCTGCGGCGCATAGTCCGAACACAGCGCGCCCGCCACCCCTGCTGCAATCGCGTCGCGCGCAGACAGCGCCCCGGACTGGCTGCGCCCGCGCAGCACGTTGGGCGCGCCGAACAGCGTCACCAGACCGGCGGCCCGCGCCGCCCGCGCCGTGGCCAGATCCAGCGGGAATTCGCTGATGCTGGCGCCCACGCCGGCCATGAAAGCCACCCGCTCGGCGCCCTCGTCGTCATGGCCCGCGAGCGCCACGCCGCGCGGGCGGGCGCGGTCCGCCAGCCGCCGCACGCGGGCCGCCAGATTGCCCGCCTCGGCCTGTTTCGCGGTGATCCGGTCGCGGATGTCGCCCTCGTCCTTGGCATAGACGCGCGACAGATAGGCGCCATAAGCGGCGGCGTTCTTGAACTGCCCCTGACCCGGCGTGTGGTCCATGAAGGACAACAGGCTCGCCACGCCGTCTTCGATCAGTCGCGTCACGCGCGCCTCGGACCCTGCGTCGGTCAGTTCGTAGCGGACATGCACGCGGTGATCGACCACGCCCGAAAACCCATGCAGCGCGCGCGCGCGCGTCTCGGCGAACGCCACGTCGCGCACGCCGAGTTCCCCCTCGGCGAAGCTGACGCCGTGGAACGCGGTGGTAACGCCCGCCGCCGCCATGCGCCGGTCGATGGCGTCGAGCGCCACGGGCAGCGGGAAAAAGGCGTTGGGACGCGGCTCCACCTCTTTCTCGATGGCGTCGCCGTGCAGGTCGATCAGGCCGGGCAAGAGCAGGTCGCCCCCCATGTCGAGACGCGCGGCCCCTTCGGGTGCGGCGGCGTCCAGCGCCGCGATGCGACCGTCCTCGATGGTCAGGCTGCCGTGATGGATCCCCTCGGGCGTCACGATGCGGGCGTTCTCCAGATGCTGTCTCATGCCGCATCCTCAAACGCCTTGCGCCGCACCTCGATCTTCACGTCGGCCAGACGGTCCACCAGCGCCAGGTCGTGAAAGATCCCGACCATCGCCACGCCCTCGGCCTTGGCGGCCTCGATCATCGCGCAGACGTTTTCGCGCGAAACCGGGTCGAGGCTGGCGGTGGGTTCGTCCAGCAGCATCAGCCGCCCGCCCTGGGTGAAGCTGCGCGCGATGTTCACGCGCTGCCGCTCGCCGCCCGAAAAGGTCGCGGGCGTGGCGTCCCAGAGTTGTTCGGGGATGGCGAGCGCCGCCAGCATCCGCGCGGCTTTCTCGTGCGCCGCCGCCCGCGCGACGCCCTGTTGCAGCAGGGGGCGAGCGACCACGTCGAGCGTCGAGAGCCGCGGCAGGCAGTGCAGGAACTGGGTGACGAAACCGATCTCGGCGCGGCGCAGCGCGGTGATCGCGGTCTCGGGCGCGGTCGCGAGGTCAACGATCCCGCCCGTCGCGCTGCGATAGAGCACCTGCCCCGAGGACGGGACATAGGTGCGGTAGACCGCCTTCAGCAGCGAGGATTTTCCCGCCCCCGACGGCCCGACCAGCGCGGCCAGTTGCCCCGGTTTCAGGTCGAAGGACACACCCTCGGCTGCGGGCACATGCTTGGCGCGGTCATGGATGTAGAACCCCTTGGCCAGATCGCGCACGGAAAGAATATCGGTCATGGCGATCCTCAAAGCGCGCTGGAGACAAGTTGCTGGGTATAGGCGGCCTGCGGATCCTCAAGGATCTGGTCGGTCAACCCGGCCTCGATGATGCGGCCGTGTTTCATCACGATGGTGCGGGTGGTGAGGTGGCGCACCACGCCAAGGTCGTGCGTCACCACCAGCATCGACACGCCCGTGACCTCCTGCAACTCCATGATGAGATCGAGGATGCGCGCCTGCACCGACAGATCGAGCCCCGTCGTCACCTCGTCGAGAAACAGCAGCGGCGCGCCGGTGGACAGCGCCCGCGCGATCTGCACGCGCTGCTGCATCCCCCCCGAGAAATTGCGCGGCAGCTCGTCCATGCGCGCGGGCGGCACTTCGGTCCGGGCGAGCAGCGCCGTCGCCTTGGCGCGGATCGCGCGATAGTTCAGCTCATCCGCCATCAGCAGACGCTCGGCGATGTTGCCGCCGGCCGAGATGTCAAAGTTCAGCCCGAGCGCGGGGTTCTGATAGACCATCCCCATCCGCGTGTCGCGCAGGCGCAGTTGCTGCGCCTCGTTGAGCGTGAACAGCTCATGCGCCTGGCCGTCATCGTGGAAGATCGCGCGGCCTGCGGTCGGCTTGTCATCGAAATACAGCATCCTGACCAGCGAGGATTTGCCCGAGCCGCTTTCGCCCATGATCCCCAGCACCTCGCCCTTGTGCAGCCGCAGCGACGCATCGGCGACGGCCACGACCGAGCCGCACTGGCGGCAGATGTTGGTGTCATGCGCCGGCCCGGTCACCTCCAGACAGGCCGGGCAGCCGGGGCCGTGGATGCGGGTGAGGGCTTCGACATCGAGGATCGGTTTCATTCCGCCGCCTCCAGCCGGTCGAGGCGCATGTCGCACCAGGCGGCATCCGAGCACTGAAAGACGCGCGCGCCGTCATTGTCGGGAAATTCGTCGAGGAAGCTGTCGTCCGCCCCGCAGCGGCGGCAGACATGGCGCTTGCCGGTGGCCTTGTCGCGGAAGCTCTCCACCGCGAAGGTCACGTCGTTGAAGGTGATCGGGATCGCGTCGGTATGCGGCGGCACGGCGTAGATGCGCTTTTCGCGGCCCGCGCCGAACAGATACAGGCAATCCGCCTGGTGCAGCTTCGGCACGTCAAAGCGCGGGATCGGCGAGGGGTCGATGATGTAGTGGCCATTGATCCGCGTAGGGTAGCGGTGCGAGATCGTGATCTCGTCGAAGGCGACCATGTCCTCGTAGAGCTTGACCCAGAGCCGCGCGTAATCGGCGCGCCCGTGCATCCGCCGCCGCTTGGCCGCGTTCGGCTCAACCACCACCAGCGGGTCGGGATAGGGCACCTGAAACACCAGGATCTGGTCGGCGCGCAGCGGCAGTTCCGGGATGCGGTGGCGGGTCTGGATGACCGACGCCGCTTCGGTGCGCAGCGTGCCGGTCACGCCGGGGCAGGTCAGCGCGAAGAAGGCGCGGATGTTGGCGGCGTTCACGCTGTCGTCGGCGCCCTGGTCGATCACCTTGCAGGTGTCGTCGGGGCCGAGCAGCGCGAGCGTCAGTTGCATCCCCCCGGTGCCGAAGCCGCGCGCGATCGGCATTTCGCGGCTGGCGTAGGGCACCTGATGGCCGGGGATGCAGACCGCCTTGAAGATCGCACGCCGCAGCTCGCGCTTGGCGTCCTCGTCGAGAAAGGCGAAGCCGTAGGCCGCGCCGTCGCGGCTCTGGCCCATGGTGTCAACGGGGTGCATCGGCGGCCTCCCCGGCCTTGGTCCGGGCGGCGCGCAGGCGGTCCATGTCGGACTGGAAGGTGACGTAATGGGGCATCTTGTAATGGGTGCAAAAGCCCATGCTCTCGATCCCGTCCACATGCAGCAGCACGAATTCAGGGTCCTCGGAGGGGTTGGCGACGCGGCCCTTTTCCCTCGCCACCGAAATCGCCCGGTCGAGCACCGCCATGGCGATGGCCTTGACCTCGTTGTGGCCAAAGCAGGCGCCGTAGCCGAGCGTGAACACCGGCGCGCCGCTGTCGGTCTTCTCGAACATGGCGACGATCTCGCATTCCGTGACCAGAACTTCGCCCGCCTCCATCGGCTTGCCCGTCACCGGGTGCGGAACCATCACCGGCACATAGCCCACCCGCAATTCGCCCACCGTGGGGTGCACGTCGCCGTAGCCGCGCATGTTGGAATAGGCGAGCGCCAACAGGCCGCCAGTTTCGCCGCGCGCCATCGTGGCCAGTTGCGCCGAACGCGGCACGGGGAAGATCAGCGGTTCGCGCGTGATGTCGAACGGAGACTCGTCGCTCTGCGCCAGCGGCGCGAGCAAGCCTTCCGCGCGCAGGGTGTCCAGCACCTTGGGGAAGGTCAGCGGCGCCTCGGCCTTGGGGCGATTGCCGAACCAATCGCGCGCGATCTGGTCGAAACGCCCGGCATCCTCGTCCATCAGGTCGAAGCGGAACAGCCGATGCAGGTAATCGGGCGTGGCGCCCAGCATCTGCCCGCCGGGGATGTCCTTGAACGCGGCGGACACGCGCCGGACAACCCGCATGGTCCGCGTATCGTGCGGCGCGGTTTCGCCAAGGCGCGGCTTGGTCGAGCGGTAGGCGCGCAGGAAGAACGCCGCCTCCAGACTGTCGCCAAGGCTCTGTTTCAGCGCCAATGAGGCGAGACGCGGATGATAGAGGCTGCCCTCGGACAGCACCCTGGAATGCAAAAGCGGCATCTGACGTTCGATCTGGTCAAGCTCCAGCGGCGCGGATGCGCCCATGGCGCGCAGCGCGTCCATCAGCCGGGCCGAGCCTTTGATCGCATCGGCGCCGCCGCGAATGGCGACATAGGCCATGGCTCAGGCTCCCTTGATGTGGGTTGTGCGGGGCAGGACGGCGAGCCGGGTCGGGTCCGCCAGCACCAGGTCCGCCCCCATCGGGAAATCGGCGCACCAGCGCGCGCGGGCGGCGAGCCAGTCGGCGGCGAGCCCGGCGACCCTGAGCGTGGCCGTGTCCCTGACGCCCGGCCCCGACAGCGCAAGCGCCGCGCCTTCCGTCAGGCTTTCGACCGTGACCACGATCACGGCTCCGCCCTCGGGCGCATCGAGCGCGCCAAGGCGCGGGGTGAACTGGGGCGCCTCGGCGCCTGCGGCGAGGATGAACCCGGCCCGCTCCGGCGCGGCGGTCGCCGCGTCCAGAAAGGCGCGGTCGGTCGCCGACAGCGCGCCGCTCACATCCGCCAGCGTCTGCGTGTTGTCGCAGAAGGTCGCCAGCGCGGCCAGGGCGGCGGGGCGACCGTCGAGCAGGTCGGACAGGTCGGCAATCTGGCCCGGACGCGCCGCGACATCCAGAATCCGGCGGAACAGCGCCTGATGCGTCTCCGGGCGCCACAGGCGGGGCAGGTCGAGCACGCTCATCGGTCTTCCTCGGACAGAAGCTGGAAATCGACCCGCGTGCGCTCGAGCGCCAGCGCCCGGCGCGCCGCGATCCCGGCCC
>CAZRFB010000134.1:0-1518 GCA_964599185.1 uncultured Rhodobacterales bacterium
TCGACCACCGGGTGACGGCCCGCGACGATGGCGAAAGCGCGGCCCGGCTCGACCACCGGCCGCGTCCAGCCCTCGCTCGCGGCCAGTTCCGCCAGCCCCGCCGCCACGTCCACTGCGGCCAGCGCGTCGGCCGCCTGCGCCACCGCGTCCGCTGCGGCCAGCACGTCGGCGCGCAAGCCCCCGAACAGCCGCGTCTCGATAGCCTGCGCGTCGGCGCCCGCGCGCAGGATGCGGCCTTCAAGGTCGCTGAGTTCGACGGTGGTGAAGCGCACCGCGCCGGCCAGCGTCTGGCGGTGGATGAAGCGGGCCGACAGCGGCGGCGCCAGCATCTTCTCGGCGTGGACGGCGGAGGTCTCGATGAAATAGCCCAGCACGTTGTTGTGCTTGATCTTCAGCGCCGCGACGCCCGCCTCGGCGGCCAGTTCCGCCTGCATCCGCGCCACCACGCCGCGCCCCTCGTCGCGCAAGGCGCGCGCGGCGTCGAGGCCTGCGTCCACCCCCGCCGCGATCAGCCCGCCGTCGCGCAACAGCGGCGGCGGCGTCTCGACCAGCGCCGTCGCCAGCCGCGCGGCCAGCGCCCGACCGCCGGAAAGGCGCGCCGCCTCGGCCAGCGGCCAGTCCGTTCCCGTAAGCACGTCGGCCAGCTCCGCCGCCCGCGCCAGTCCGTCGCGCAGGGCGGCGAGGTCGCGCGGGCCGCCACGGTCGAGCGCAAGGCGGCCCAGCGCGCGCGCCGCGTCGGGCGCGCGGCGCATCAGCGCGCGGACGGCCTCGCGCCGGGCGGCGTCGTCCACGAAAAAGCCCACGGCGTCCAGCCGCGCGGCGATGGCGTCCGGGTCGGTCAGCGGCGCCGCCAGCCGCGCCTCCAGCAGCCGCGCGCCGGGCGCGGTGAGGGTGCGGTCGATGGCGTGCAGCAAGCCGCCCTCGCGCGCGCCCGCCAGCGTGCGGGCGAGTTCGAGGTTGCGCCTTGTGGCGGCGTCGATGCGCATCGCCGCCCCCGGCGCCTCGCGCACCGGCGGGCGCAGCGCCGGGGCGGCGCCCTTCTGCGTCAGCGCCACATAGTCGGCCAGCGCGCCCATCGCGGCGATCTCGGGCCGGGTGAAGGCGCCGAACGCCTCCAGCGTCGCGACCCCGTAGAGCGCCTTCAGCCGCGCCGCGCCGGACGCGCTGTCGAAACTCGCGGGCCCCAGCGGCGTGGCGACCGCGCCGAGATCGTCCAGCAGCGCCGCAAGCCTTGCGTCCTGCGCGTCCGCCTCGGCCAGCAGCGTCTCGCGCGGGGCGAGCCGCGCCAGCGCCGGGCCCAGATCGGCACGCGAAACCGGCGCGGCGCCGATCTCGCCGGTGGACAGATCCAGCCAGGCCAGCCCCCCCTCGCCGCGTATCTCGGCGAAGGCGCACAGGCGACAGGCGGCGCGCGCCTCCAGCAGCGCGTCCTCGGTCAGCGTGCCGGGCGTGACCAGCCGCGTCACCGCGCGGGCGACCACCGATTTGGCGCCGCGCTTGCGCGCCTCGGCGGGGTCT
>CAZRFB010000135.1:0-1863 GCA_964599185.1 uncultured Rhodobacterales bacterium
GGGCGTCCTGAAGCTGATAGAGCATCACATGGCTGCGCGCGCCGCCATCCTCCACGAGATCCTTCTCGTTGGCCGAGACGAACAGCCCGCGCGCCGGGATCGCGACCAGCCCCTCGGGCCGCACGCCGGAGGGCAGCAGGCCGACCAGCTCCGGCGCCGCGCCGGTGTCGCGATAGACGCCGACCACCGAGCCGCGCTCGGAGCCGATGAAGATGTAGGTCTGATCGCCGTAGCGCCCGATCTCCACGCCCTCCGGCTCGACGCCCTTCTTGTTGCGCTTGTCGGGATAGTGGCCGATGCGCGCCAATTCGTGCTCGAAGGCCGGGCCGGACTCGAACAGCACCGCGCCGTCGCGCGACAGGATCGAGAAGCCGCGCGATCCGCCCTTCCAGTCGCCCTCGTTGGCGATCACCAGCCGGTTGGCGTCGAGCCACTTGATCGCGTCAGGCTCGCGCGCCACGTCCTGCATCGCGCCGGTGAACAGCAGCGCGCCGTCCTTCTTCACGTCGATGTTCTCCAGGTCCACCGACCCGGCGGAGAAATGCGACAGCGCCGCGCCCTCGCGCGACAGGATCACGATGTGGTTGTTCTCCTGCATCGTGACGGCGATCTCGCCCGCGTCGTTGATGTCCACGAATTCCGGCTCGGGGTCTTCCGGCGCCACGGCGGCGAGGCCGCTCACGTCGGCGCGGATCATCGCGGCGCAGTCTGGCGCGCCGTTCTTCAAGGGCACGATCATCACATGACCGCCGGGAAGCTGCGGCAGCGCGCCGTCGTTGAGCTCTTCGTCGCGCTCGTTCTCGATGGCGACGGCGAGGAAGGCGCCGTCCTTGCTGCGCGCCACCGAATCGGGCTGACCGCCCAAGTCGCAGCTTTTCTCCACCGTGCGCGCGGCGATGTCGATCACCGCCAGATGGCCCGAGGGCGCGGCGTAGCTCTCGGAGGTGTTGATCCCGGCGAAGGCGCGGCCGCCGACGATCACCACCGAGGTCGGCTCGCCATCGACCATCACCGAGCCGAGCGGTTTTGGCGCCGCCGGGTCGGCGATGTCGATGAAGCCGACCGCGCCGAGCGGGCTGTTGGAATAGGCCAGCATCATGCCGTCGTCGCTGGCGGCGATGATCTCCGACGAGGTCTCGGCGCCCGCGTCCATGTCGGCAGGCGTGTTGAGCGCCACGGGAAAGCTTGCGATGCGGTTGAAGCTTTGCGCCGGGGCGCCGAGCGCGGTGGAGGCGAGCAGCAGCGCGGCCAGCCCGCTGGCGCGGAGGGTGGTGGTCATGGCGGTCCCCTTTTCGAGAAATATCTCGCAGGGTTATCGCCCTTCTGCGACGCTTGGGTGACAGAGGCGCTGCATTTCCATGACGGATCGCGCGCCTGTCGCGCCGCGCCGCGCGATGCGCTATGCCGCGTAACCATGAGCAACCCGCCGAATCTCCGCCCCGATCTTGCGCCGCGCGCAAGCCTGCCGCGCGACGCGCGCGCCACCGACGCGCGTCCCACCGATGCGCGTCCCGGCCAGCCGCGCATCGGCATGGTCTCGCTCGGCTGCCCCAAGGCGCTGGTGGACAGCGAGCGCATCCTCACCCGCCTGCGCGCCGAGGGCTACGCCATCAGCCCCGACTACGCGGGCGCCGACGCGGTGATCGTGAACACCTGCGGCTTTCTCGACAGCGCCAAGGCTGAAAGCCTTGAGGCGATTGGCGAGGCGCTGGCGGCGAACGGCCGCGTCATCGTCACCGGCTGCCTCGGCGCCGACGCGCAGTATATCCGCGGCGCGCACCCTTCGGTGCTGGCGGTGACCGGCCCGCAGCAATACGAACAGGTGATGGACGCGGTCCACGCCGCCGCGCCGCCGTCGCCCGA
>CAZRFB010000136.1:0-14128 GCA_964599185.1 uncultured Rhodobacterales bacterium
GGGCGCGCCGGAGGATGCGCGGGCTTGAGCGCGCCACCCCCGTCGCCTATCGTGCCGGAGGCGGCGCAGGGGGATCGGCGGATGGCTGAGCGGGTTCTGGTGCTGGGCGCCAGCGGCTACATCGGCCGCCACCTGACGCCGCGCCTTGCGACCATGGGATACGCTGTCACGGCGGCGGCGCGGCGCACGGCGGCGATGGCGGCGGAGGGCTGGGACGGCGTCGCGATCAAGCCCGCCGATGCGCTTGACTACGACAGCCTGCGCGCCGCGCTGACCGGTCAGGACGTGGTCTATTACCTGGTGCACGCCATGGCGGCGGGCGGCGACTTTCCCGCGCGCGACCGCGCGGCGGCGGCCAATCTGGCGCGCGCGGCGGGCGACGCCGGGGTGCGCCGGATCGTCTATCTCGGCGGCCTGGCGCCGCGCAACCCCGACACCGCGCACCTCGCCTCGCGCATCGAGACCGGCGCGCTGCTGCGCGAAGGGCCGGTCGAGGTGGTCGAGATCCGCGCCGGCATCGTGATCGGCGCCGGTTCGGCGGCGTTCGAGGTGATGCGCGATCTGGTGGCGCATCTGCCCGCCATGGTCACGCCGCGCTGGGTGCGCGCGCAGTCGCCGCCGGTGGCGCTCGACGACCTGCTGGCGACGATGATCGCGCTGGCCAGGGCGCCGGGCGCGGGGGGGCAGGTGTTCGAGGTCGGCGGGCCGCAGCGCATGAGCTATGAGCAGATGATGCGCGCGCTGGCGCGGCTGATGGGGCGGCGCGCGCCGATCATCATTCCCGTGCCGCTGCTGACGCCGGAGCTGTCGAGCTGGTGGCTGGCGCTGATCAGCGCGACGCCGGTCAACGTGGCGCGGGCGCTGATCACCGGGTTGCGCTATGATCTTTCCGCCGACGACGCGAGCTTGCGCGCGATCATGCCGCCGCCCGCGACCGACTTCGAGACCGCCGTGACCCGCGTGTTCGAGCAGGAGCGCGCGATGCTGGCGGTGGACCGCTGGCGAGAGGGCGCGTTCGACCTGCGCGGCCGCCGCCACGATGTGAGCTTCTACGGCAAGAGCCTGACGCGCAGCGCCGACATCGCCGCGCCGCCCGGTGCGGTCTGGCGCACGGTCGCGATGATCGGCGGGCCGGAGGCCGGGTATTTCGCGCTGGCGCCGTTGTGGCGCGCGCGGCGCTGGCTGGAGCGCAGGCTGGGCGGCGACGCCGCGCCGCGCCGGGGCGCGCAGGCGCTGGCGGCGGGCTTGCGCTTCGACGGCTGGCGGGTGCTGGCGGCGGCGCCGGGCGCGCGGCTGACGCTGGTCTCGACCATGACCGGCCCCGGCGCCGGGGGGCTGGAGATCGCGCTGGCGCCGCTGCCGCAGAGCGCGACGCGGCTGGACGCGACGCTGCACTGGCATCCGGCGGGGACGCTGGGCCTGCTCTACTGGTTCGTGCTGTGGCCGCTGCGGGCGCTGGCGCTGGGCGCCATGGCGCGCGCCATCGCGCGGCGCGCGGCGGCGGATCAGTCCAGCGCCCTGGCCGCCGCGCGGGCGATGTCAGGCTCCAGAAAGTGATAGTCCGCCGCGAGCAGCCGTTTGGGCAGCGCGCGCTGGCCGTCGAGGATCACCGTCGCGCCGTCGCCCATATAGCGCTGGATCAGCCCCGCAGGCACGGGGATCGGGATCACCCCGCCCGCCGCGCGGCCCAGGGCGGCGGTGAACTGCGCCATCTGCGCCGGGTTGGGGCTGGTCGCGTTGTAGGGGCCGCGCATCGCGTCGTCGTCCAGCGCCCGCCCGATCACGCCCACCGCGTCGCTCAGGTGCAGCCACGACAGCCATTGCCGCCCCGACCCGACCCGCCCGCCGATGAAGCGCCGCACGGTCGGCAGCACCTCGCGCATCCGCCGCGTCATGCCCAGCACCACGCCGAAGCGCAGGATCACCACCCGCACGCCCAGCGCCTCGGCGGCCAGCGCCTCGCGCTCCCATGCCTGGCAGACGGTGGCGAGAAAGTCCCACGCCGGACCGGGGGGGCTGTTTTCGTCGAAGATCGCCGTGTCGCTGACGCCGTAGAAACGCGCGGCGGAGGCGCTGACCAGCACGCGGGGCCGGCCGGGGGGCCGGTCGCGCGCCGCCGCGATCGCCTCGACCACGCGCCGCGTGCCGTCGGCGCGGCTCTGGCCGATGGCGCGGCGGGTCTCGGGCGTCCAGCGCCCGACGATGGGTTCGCCCGCCAGATGCACCACGGCGTCGCAGCCCGCCACGCCCTCGGCCAGCCCGGCGCCGCTCTGCGCATCGTAGGCGACCACGCGCAGGCCGGGCGCCCCGGCGCCGGGCAGCACCCGCCGCGCCAGCGCCGCGTCGCGCGTCAGCGCCGTGACCGCCCGCCCCTCGGCGCGCAGCGCCGCCGTCAGCGCGGTTCCGATCATGCCCGTCGCGCCGGTGACGGCGATGCTCTGCGGTTTCACTGGCGCAAATCCCTTCCCGCCGCTTGCGGCGTTGTCGCGTTGCGGCGGCGCGCCGCCGGTCGCACGCTGCGCAGGATGATCGGGTGCGCGGCGGCGCGGTCAAGCCCGGCCTTGGGCCAATCTTTCAGGAGCTGGCGATGACGGTGAGCGCGTACCGCGACTATCCCTATCACGCCGGCGGCGCGTCGCTGACCCGCGCGCCGCAGCATGCGCTGTGGTCGGTCGTCGGCGCCATCGGCGGCGAGCATCGCTATTACGCGCTCGACACGCTCTGGACGGTGCGTGAGTGGATGGACGCCGCCATCGGCGGGCCGGGGATGCGGCGCGCGGGCGGGCGCGGCGCCGAGGTCGCGGTGGGCGACGTCATCGACAGCTGGCGCGTGCTGGTCGCCGACCGGCCCCGGCGCCTCGCCATGGAATTCGGCATGAAGGCGCCCGGCCACGGCGTGCTTGAATTCGACATCGAGCCGGTGCACGGCGGCGCGCGGCTGGCGGCGACCGCCTACTGGAAGCCGCAGGGGCTGGCGGGGCTGCTCTACTGGCGCGCGATGGAGCCTGCGCATCTGGTGCTGTTCCGCCGCATGACCGCCGAGATGTGCCGCCGCGCCGAACGGCAGGCCGGCGACGCCGCCCAACCGGAAGCCGCGAACACGCCCGAGCCTGCGCCGGAACGCGGCTGACCGCCGCCGCCCCAACCCGACCCAACGCGACCCGAACCCAAAGGATGCGCCATGGACATCGCCCTTTTCAGCACGAAACCCTACGACCGGCAGACTTTTGAGGCGGTCAACGCAGGCTTTGGCCATGCGCTGACCTTTCACGAGGCGCGGCTGGGGCCGGACACAAGGGCGCTGGCCCACGGCTTCCCCGTGATCTGCCCCTTCGTGCATGACATTCTCGACGCCGGGGTGCTGGCCGCGCTGGCCGACAGCGGCACGCGGCTGATCGCGCTGCGCTGCGCGGGGTTCAACAACGTCGATCTCGGCGCGGCGAAGGCGCTGGGGCTGACGGTGGCGCGGGTTCCGGCCTATTCGCCCTATGCCGTGGCCGAGCATACCGTGGGGCTGATCCTTTCGCTCAACCGCCGCATCCACCGCGCCTATAACCGCGTGCGCGAGGGCAATTTCGAGTTGAACGGCCTGATGGGCTTCGATCTGCACGGGCGCACCGTGGGCGTGGTCGGCACCGGACAGATCGGCCATCGCGTCGCCGCCGCGCTGTCGGGGTTCGGGGTGCGGCTGATCGGCTATGACCTGCGCGAAAACCCCGATTGTCTGGCGCTGGGCATGACCTATGCGCCGCTCGACCACCTGTTCGCCGAGTCCGACATCATCACGCTGCATTGCCCGCTGACGCCGCAGACCTATCACCTGATCAACGCCGGAACCCTCGGGCGCTGCAAGCAGGGCGTGATGCTGATCAACACCGGGCGCGGCGCGCTGCTCGACGCGGAAGCCGCGATTTCGGCGCTGAAATCGGGGCGGCTCGGCTATCTCGGCCTCGACGTCTATGAGCAGGAGGAGACGCTGTTCTTCCACGACCGCTCCAACGAGATCCTGCAGGACGACACCTTTGGGCGGCTTCTGAGCTTTCCCAACGTGCTGATCACCGGCCATCAGGCGTTCTTCACCCATGAGGCGCTGACCGAGATCGCGCAGACCACGCTCGGCTCGGTCACCGCCTTCGCCGACCCGGCGGGCGCGATCGCGCCGGAGCGCCTGCTGGTCGGCCCGCCAGCCGCCTGAAAGCGCGTTCAGACCGCCTTGCGGCGGCGGTTGGGGCAGGTGGCGCAGGAGATCTTCACCCCGTCCGGCCCGTGGATCGCCGGGCCGCCGCAAGAGCCGCGCAGGCAGGGCCTGCGCAGCATCACCCCGACCGCCATCATCGCGATCGCCGCCGCGAAGGCTGTCGCCACCACCCCGAACACCGCCGCAAGCGTCGCCATCGCCAAAGCCCCCGTTCAGACCGCGCGCCGCGCGCCCAGCGCGGCGAAGGCGGTGGTGGGCGCGTCCGACAGCGCCCCGGCGGCGTCGCGGGTGATGAACAGCGCCGCGACGCCCGCGCTTTCGGCCAGCGCGCGGCCCTTGTCGGCGCCCATCACGATCAGCGCGGTGGCCATCGCGTCGGCGCGCATGGCGTCGTCGGCGACCACCGTCACCGAGGCGAGGCCCCGCGCGATCGGCGCGCCGGTGCGCGGGTCGATCTCGTGCGTATAGCGCCGCCCGTCGTGTTCGATGACGGTGCGATAGTCGCCCGACGTCGCCACCGCCCCGGCGCTGACCGGCAGGACCAGCCGCGCGCGCTGCGGCCAGGCGTCGGGCTGCTCGACGCCAATCGCCCACGGGCGCCCTTCGGCGTTCAGCCCCTGGGCGCGCACCTCGCCGCCCGCCTCGACCATGAAATGCTCGATACCCTGCGCCGTCAGCGCGCGCGCCGCCGCGTCCACGCCATAGCCCTTGGCCACGCCGCCAAAGTCCAGCGCCAGCGCGTCGTGCGCCTTCGAGACCGCGCGGCGCGCGGGGTCAAGCGTCAGCCCGCCAAAGCCCACCGCCCGCCGCCCGGCCGCCAGCGCCGCCGCCGAGGGCGCCGCCGACACCCGCGCGGCGCCGAAGCCCCAGGCCTCCACCAGCGGGGCGACCGTGGGATCGAACGCGCCGTCCGACCACGCCGCCACCGCGCAGGCCTCGCGCAGGACGGTGAAGAAAGCGTCGGAGATCGCCGTCATGCCCGCCGGCCGCGCGTTGAACCGGCGCAGTTCGGACGACGCCCGGTGCAGCGACATGGCGTGATCGACGCCGTCGAGCGCCGACTGCACGTCGGCGCGCAGCGCCTCGATGCGCGCGGCGGCAAGGGCGCGGCCCGCGATCTTCACCGTGTAGGTCGTGCCCATGGTCTGGCCGCCGAAGCCGACGGCGGCGGCGCGGGCGGGCGAGGCGGGGGCCAGCGCAAAGCCGCCGAGCGCCAGCGCGCCGACGGCGCCGAAGCCCGCCAGCACCGCGCGCCGCGACGGCGCCAGCGATTTATGCGGGCGTGGCGAGAGCAGCATGTCCATCAGTTGCCTCCTTCGGCGTTTGTCGTCTGCGACCGGGCCGCGTCGCGCACCGCCGCCTCGAAGCGGCCCTCGCCATGGCGCAGCAGGTGGTCGGTCATGTCACGGATCGACACCAGGCCCAGGACGCGCGGTCCGTCCATCACCAGCAGATGCCGGAAGCGGTTGACATACATCAGCGCCAGCGACGCCTCGACGCTGTCCGACGGGCCGACGAAGCGCACGTCGCGCGTCATCGCCATCGAGATCGGCGTCGCATCGGGGTCCAGCCTTGGATGCACCACCCGGCGCAAGAGGTCGCGCTCGGTGAAGATGCCGTCGATCAGCCCGTCCTCGTTCCGGATCAGCACGGCGCCGATGCCCTGCGCGTTCAGCACCTCGACCGCGTCGCGCACCGTGCCGCCTGCGTCCACCGTGAACAGCGCGGCGTCGTCCGCCTTCGCCGCCAGCACCGCGCCTATGGTCTGTTTCATGACCTGTCCTCCCCCGTGCGCGTCAGTTGCCGAAATCGTCGAGCATGATGTTCTCGCGATCCACGCCCAGATCGAGCAGCATGGCGATCACCGCCTTGTTCATCACGTCAGGCCCGCAGAGATAGTATTCGATGTCTTCGGGCGCCGGGTGCTTGTCGAGATAGTGCTTGCGCAGCGCCTGCTGGCGCACCAGCCCCACCGGCCCGGTCCAGTTGTCCTCCGGGCGCGGCTCCGACGGCACCAGGTGGAAGGTGAAGTTGGCGTGCTCGGCGGCCAGCTTCTCGAACTCCTCGACGTAGAACGCCTCGCTGAGGTTGCGCGCCGAATACCAGAAGCTCATCCGCCGCTTGGACTTGAGGCGATAGAGCTGGTCGAAGATGTGCGAGCGCATCGGCGCCATGCCCGCGCCGGCGGCGACAAAGCACATCTCCTTGTTGGTCTCACGCGCGAAGAATTCGCCGAACGGGCCGGAGCACGTCACCTTGTCGCCGGGCTTGAGGTTGAACAGCCACGAACTCATCACCCCCGGCGGGATGTCGTTGCGATACTTGGGCGGAAAGGCGAGCCGGATGGTGAACAGCAGGACGCCCTTCTCCAGCGGATAGCTCGCCATCGAATAGGCGCGCTCCACCGGTTCGGGGACCACCGAGACGAAGCGCCAGAGGTCGAACTTGTCCCATTCGGCGCGGAACTGAGGCTCGATGTCGAACTCCTTGAACGACAGCGAATGGGCCGGGCATTCGATCTGCATATAGCCGCCGGCGCGGAACGGCACCGCCTCGCCCTCCGGCAGCGCCAGCTTCAGCTCCTTGATGAAGGTCGAGACGTTGGCGTTGCTGATCACCGTGCACGGCCATTTGCGCACGCTGAAGATCTCGGGCGGCAGGTCGATGCGCATGTCGCGCTTGACCTTGACCTGACAGGCCAGCCTGTGCCCGCGCCGCGCCTCGCCGGGTGAGATGAAGCCGGTCTCGGTGGGCAGCAGCGCGCCGCCGCCCTCCTTCACCACCACGTCGCACACGCCGCACGAACCCTTGCCGCCGCAGGCCGACGGCAGGAAGATGCGGTGCGCGGTCAGCGCGTTCAGCAGCGTGCCGCCCGCAGGCGTCTTGAACGCGGCCTCCTCGTCCTCGTTGATCACGATCGACACGTCGCCGGTCGAGACCAGCGAGCGCCGCGCGGCCATCAGCAGCAGCACCAGCGCCAGCACGACAGCGGTGAACAGAAGGACGGCTATTCCCATCGACAGCACGGCCGCGCTCCTAAAGCTGGATGCCGGAAAAGACCATGAAAGACATGGACATCAGGCCGACGACGATGAAGGTGATCCCCAGTCCGCGCAGACCGGCGGGCACATGCGAATAGCTCATCTTCTCGCGGATCGCCGCCAGCGCGATCAGCGCGATGGCGAAGCCGAGGCCGGAGCCGAAGCCGAACACCACGCTCTCGGCCAGCGTATAGTCGCGTTCCTGCATGAACAGCGAGCCGCCCAGGATCACGCAGTTCACTGCGATCAGCGGCAGGAACACGCCCAGCGACACATAGAGCGCGGGCGCGAAGCGATCGACGCTCATCTCCACCACCTGCACCGCCGCCGCGATGATCGCGATGAAGATGATGAACGACAGGAAGCTCAGATCGACATCGGCCAGCGCCGGGCTGAGCCAGCCCAGCGCGCCCTCCGCCAGCAGCGCGTTGAGGATGACGTTGTTGAGCGGCACGGTCAGCGTCTGCACGAACACCACCGCCGCGCCGAGGCCGATGGCGGTCGCCACAGTCTTCGAGCACGCCAGAAACGAGCACATGCCGAGGAAATAGGCGAGCGCGAGGTTCTCCAGAAAGACCGCGCGCAGGCCGAGGTTGATGAAGTGCTCCATCACTCCTTCTCCTGCAATTCGGGCTTCCAGGTGCGCAGCGCCCAGATCAGCAACCCGATGATGAACAGCGCCGAGGGCGCCAGCAGCATCAGAACGTTGGGCGCATACCAGCCGCCGTCGCGGGTCAGCGGCAGGATGACGAAGCCCAGCAGCTTGCCGGTTCCCAGCAGTTCACGCACCGCGCCCACCAGCACCAGCACCAGCGCATAGCCGAGCCCGTTGCCGAGGCCGTCGAGCGCGGCCAGCCCCGGCGGGTTGCTCATCGCAAAGCCCTCGGCGCGGCCCAGCACGATGCAGTTGGTGATGATCAGCCCGACGAACACCGACAGCTCCAGCGACAGCTCGTAAAGCGTCGCCTTGAGCACCTGGTCGAACACGATCACCAGCGAGGCGATGATCGCAAGCTGCACGATCAGGCGGATCGAGGTCGGCACCCGCTCCCGGATCAGGCTGACGGCGGTGCTGGCCAGAACCGCCACCACGATCACCCCTGCGCTCATCACCAGCGCCTTGTCCACCCGCGTGGTGATGGCGAGCGCCGAGCAGATGCCCAGCACCTGAATGCCGATCGGGTTGTTGAGCAGGATCGGGTTGACCAGCGCGGCGCGCGCCTCGGCGCTCAGCCACGGTTTGCGCGGGCGCCCGGAGCCGACCGGCCCTGCGGCGCCTTCCGTTGTCGCGGTCATGACAGCTCTCCTTCGCGGAAGCGGCGCAGGAACGGGCCGTAGCCGTTCTCATCCAGCCAGAACTGCATGAATCGGGTGACGGCGTTGATGGTGACCGTGGCGCCGGACAGGCCATCGACATGCAGCGGATCGGTCTGGGGCGGCCCTGCCTCGCCCTTGCGCACCGCGATCGCCACGGCGCCGTCGGCGTCATGGATCTTGCGCCCTTCCCAGCGCGCCAGCCAGTCGGGGTTGGCGATCTCGCCGCCGAGGCCGGGGGTCTCGCGGTGCTCGTAATAGGTCAGCCCGCGCACCGTCTCGGCGTCGGGGGCGAGCGACAGGAAGCCGTAGATCGTGCCCCACATCCCCAGACCCTCGACCGGGATCACAACCTGATCGACCGCGTCGCCCTGCATGATGAAGAACACCTGCGCGCGGTCGGGCAGACGGCGCACGCCGGCGTCGTTGGCGGGCGCCGCGCTGCTGGTGGCGGGATCGTTGCGCGCGGCGCGCTGGTCGAAGCGCCGCGCCTCGGCGGGGTCGGCGTCGAGCAGCGCGCCCGTGCGCAGGTCGATCAGCCGCGCGACGATGGCGCGGTCGAACACCGCGTCCACCTCGGCGACCGACAGCGACTGCCCCGGCTCGGCCAGACCCGCCGCGAACAGCACGTTCTTCTCCATGTAGAGCCGCGCGTTGGCGTCCTGCATCGGCTTCAGCGAGACCGCCGTCACCGACACCAGCGCCGCGCAGATCAGCGCCACGACCAGCGCGAAGCCGATGGTGTATCCGGTGGCGTTGACGTTGAGACTTTTGCTGTCACTCACGACGCGCGCGCCTCCTGCGGATGTTGGCCTGGATGAAGCCATAGTCGATCAGCGGCGCCATCACGTTCATCAGCAGGATGACCAGCATCACCGCCTCCGGGTAGGCCGGGTTCACGACGCGGATCAGCACGATCAGCGCGCCGATCATGCCGCCGTAGATCCACTTGCCGGCGTTGGTGAAGGCCGAGGTCACCGGGTCGGTGACCATGAACACCGTGGCGAAAGCCCAGCTGCCCACCACCATGTGCCACCAGAACGGCGCCGCGAACCAGGGGTTCGTCTCCGAGCCGATCACGTTGAACAGCGTCGCCATGGCGGCCGTGCCCAGCGTCACCGCCGCCATGGTGCGCCATGAGCCGACGCCGGTGACGATGATCAGCGCCGCGCCCAGCAGACAGGCCAGCGCCGATGTCTCGCCCATGCTGCCCGGTATCAGCCCGATGAAGGCGTCCCACCACGAATACGCCTGCGCCTCAAAGCCCACGCCCAGCCGCATGTCGGCGAGCATGGTGGGCGCCGCAACGCCATCGACGGTGGCCGACAGCGGCGCCGCGTTCCACACCGCGTCGCCCGAGATCTGCGCCGGATAGGCGAAGAACAGGAAGGCGCGCGCCGCCAGCGCGGGGTTGATGAAGTTCATGCCCGTGCCGCCGAACACCTCCTTGGCCAGCACCACGCCGAAACTGATGCCCAGCGCCGCCTGCCACAGCGGCGTGGTCGCGGGCAGGATCAGCGGAAACAGCAGCCCGGTGACGAAGAACCCCTCGTTCACTTCAACCTTGCGCACGATCGAGAACGTCACCTCCCAGCCGAGGCCGACGACCATCGTCACGATGTAGAGCGGCAGGAAATACACCGCGCCGTGGATGACGTTGTCGAGGATGCTGCGCGGGTCGTAGCCGAAGCCAAGCGTCTGGATCAGTCCATGCCGCCAGCCGACAAGCTCATGGATGCGCGCGGGGTCGATGACGCGGTTGGCCTGATAGCCGGTGTTGTAGAGCGCCATCAGCACGCAAGGAAAGGCGGCGATCACCACCAGGATCATCATCCGCTTGAGGTCCATGGCGTCGCGCACATGGGCGCCGGTCTTGGTCACCGAGCCGGGCGCATAGAAGAACGTGTCCATCGCCTCGTAGAGCGGATAGAAGCGTTGCAGCTTGCCGCCGGGGTGAAACGGTCGGCCAACCTGGTCGAGCAGGCGTCGCAAGGGGCGCATCAGGCGGCCTCCTTCTCGATGCGGAACAGGGTCTCGCGCAGCAGGGGCCCGTATTCGGCCTTGCCGGGGCAGACGAAGGTGCAGAGCGCCAGATCCTCCTCGTCGAGTTCGAGGCAGCCCAGCGCCATGGCGCGCTCGATGTCCTGCATCAGCAGCGCGCGCAGCAGGAAGGTCGGCATCAGGTCGAGCGGCATCACCCGCTCGAACGAGCCGATCGGCACCATGGCGCGATGGCCGCCGTTGGTGGTGGTGGTGAGGTTGAGGCTGACGTTCTTGCGGAATGCGCTGGCGACCACGCCCCAGATCGAGAACTTCTCGCCGCCGGGCCTGATCCAGCCGAACAGCTCGCGCTCGCCCGCCTCCGCCAGCACCGCGACCTGCTGGGCGTAGCGGCCCAGATAGCCGTGCACATCGCCCTGCGCGGTGCGGCCGTCGAGCGCCGAGCCGGAGATCACGCGGTGCGCGCCGGGCGCGATCTCGCCGTGCAGCATCGGCCCCAGCGCCGCGCCCAGCCTCGTGCGCAAGAGCCGCGGCGTCCGCACCACCGGCCCGGCCAGCGAGACCACGCGGCTCACGTCGATCAGGCCGGTCGAGAACAGCCGCCCGATCGCCGCTGCGTCCTGATAGCCGACATGCCAGACGCTGCGCTCCAGATCGACCGGGCTGAGGAAATGGATATGGGTGCCGACCGCGCCCGCCGGGTGCGGCCCGGCGAAGGCGACGCGCTCGACCGTGGCGCGCTCGGGAATTTCCACCGCGCTGTCGGGCGCGACGCAGACATAGGTCGGCCCGGTGGTCAGCCTGGCGAGGCAGGCGACGCCGGTGACGAAATCCTGCATCCGGCCGGCGAGAACCGCATCGACCGACGGCGCATGGGGCCGCGTGTCCATCGCCGTGACGAACAGGGCGCGCGGGCGGGTTCCAAGCCTTGGCGTGCGCGAGTATGGCCGGGTGCGCAGCGCGGTCCACAGGCCCGACTCGACCAGCAGTTCGGTCACGTCCTCGCCGCTCAGCTGCTCCGGCGTCGCGTTGCGCCGCGTGCTGAGGGCGATCTGGCTGTCGGCGGGGTCGTCGCCTTCCTCCACGGCGATCACCATCGACTGGAACGCGCGCTTGGCGCCGCGATGGATCGCCAGCACCCGCCCGGCGGCGGGTGCGGTGATGAACACGCCGGGCGTCGCCTTGTCCTCGATCACGCGCTGGCCGCGCAGCACCGTGTCGCCCTCGCCGACCAGCATCCGGGGCTTCAGCCCGACATGATCGGCCCCGAGGATCGCCACGGTTTCGCAGGGCGCGGCGTCCTCGATGCGCTGTTCGGGCGCGCCCGCCAGCGGCAGGTCAAGCCCCCTGGTGATCGTCACGCCCGACATGCTTTACCTCGTGGAACGGAGAGACGGCGTCGCGTCGCTGAAACGGAGCAGGGCGGCGCGCATGGGCGCTACACCTCCTCGGGCGTCATCTTGATCGCGCCGCAGGGACATTCTGATGCGCAGATGCCGCAGCCCTTGCAGTAGTCGAGATTGATCTCGAACCCCTTGCCCGGCCCCAGCTTGATCACCGCGTTGTCGGGGCAGACGCCATAGCAGTTGTCGCACTCGAAGCAGTTGCCGCAACTCAGGCAGCGCCGCGCCTCGAACAGCGCGGTGTCCTCGGTCAGCCCGCCCTGCACCTCGTCGAAGCTTGAGGTGCGCCGCGCGATGTCGAGTTGCGGGCGCACCGTCTTGGGCGCGTCGCTGTAATACCAGGTGTTGAGCTTCTCGAACGCGGCGATGTCCTGCTCCGGCTTCGGCTGCGGGGTCTGGCCGCGCAGCCAGGCGTCGATGTGGCGCGCGGCCTTTTTCGCCTGACCGATGGCGACGGTCACGTTGCGCGCGCCGGGCGACATGTCGCCGCCCGCGAACAGGCCGGGGTGGCCGGTCATCTGGGTGACCGGATCGACCTGCACCACGCCGTCCTCGGCCAGCAGGCCCTCGACGCCCTCCAGCAGCGACATGTCCACGTCCTGCCCCAGCGCCAGCACCAGCGAGTCGGTGTCCAGCGTCTCGAATTCGCCGGTCGGCTGCGGCTTGCCGTCGGCGTCGAGCTTCATCTTCTCGATCGTCAGCGTCTCGCCCTCGGCCCTGGCGATGGTGCTGAGCCACTTGACCTTGACGCCTTCCTCCAGCGCCTCCTCAAGCTCGAAGTCGTGCGCGGGCATCCGCTCGCGCGTGCGGCGATAGACGATGACGGCGTCGGTGGCGCCCAGCCTGCGCGCGGTGCGCGCCACGTCGATCGCGGTGTTGCCGCCGCCATAGACCACAACGCGGCGGCCCAGCATCGGCTGCTCCGCGCCCTCCATCGAGCGCAGCACCGACACCGCGTCGAGGATGCGCGCGCTGTCCTTGGCGGGAATGTAGGCGCGCTTGGCGATATGGGCGCCGATGGCCAGATAGGCCGCGTCGGCCTTTTCCGCCGCCATGCTCGCCACGATGTCGGCGACCTTCTCGTTGTAGCGGAATGTCACCCCCATGTCGGCGATGCGCTTCACTTCGGCGTCGAGCACGTCGCGCGGCAGGCGATACTTGGGGATGCCGAAGCGCATCATCCCGCCCGGCGTCGGCCCGGCCTCGATCACCGTGACGCGATGGCCCAGGCGGCGCAGGTGGTAGGCCGCCGACAGGCCCGACGGCCCGGCGCCCACCACCAGCACATGCTTGCCGCTCTCGTCCTCGGGCGCGGCGAAGGCCCAGCCGTGTTTCAGCGCTTCGTCGCCGAGGAACCGCTCGACCGAGTTGATGCCGACCGCCGAATCCAGCTTGGCGCGGTTACAGACCTTTTCGCAGGTGTGATAGCAAACCCTGCCCATGATCGCGGGAAACGGGTTGTCGCGGGTCAGGTGGGCCCATGCGGCCTTGTAGTCGCCGCTCTCGGCGTGAAACAGCCAGCCCTGGATGTCCTCGCCCGCCGGGCACTCATGGTTGCACGGCGGCACGCGATCCACATAGACCGGCCGCTCGGTGCGCCAGGCGCCGGTCTTGTTGGCCAGCGACGAACCCGGATCGAGGGTGATCGCGAAGGGTTTCTCCATGGTCATGACGTCGCCTCCGCGTCGAGCAGGCCGAAACGTTCGATGTTGCGGTCGGCCGCCGCCTGAATCCGCGCGACGATGTCGGGCCGACCCGGTTTGCCGAACAGATGCGCAAAGCGTCTCTGCAACTTGAGGTAGTCATCGACGGGGGTGTGACGGCGGATTTTCGTGACACTGGCGATCGCGCCGTGCTCGGCCTCGAACACCGGGAAGACGCCGGTCTCGCGCGCCAGCCGCGCCAGCTTGATGGTGTCGCAACTGGCGGCGCCCCAGCCAAGCGGGCAGGGCACGAATATCTGGATGTAGCGCGCGCCATGGATCGTCATCGCCTTCTCGACCTTGGCCTCGAGGTCGCGCAGATCGGCGACGGTGGCGGTGGCGACGTAGGGGATCTCGTGCGCCATGGCGATCAGCGGCACGTTCTTGCCCTTGCCGAACTCGGCGCCCGGCTCCGGCCCCAGCGGCATGGTGGTGGCGGTGCGCGCGCCCGGCGGCGTGGCCGAACTG